>DAOWHG010000115.1 GCA_030641535.1 Mycoplasmatota bacterium
ATAATTGGTGATTTAGATAAGATTGCGGTATCCGCAATCATTAGAGCTCGGGATTGTCCACCTGATAATTCTGTGATTGGTGTATCCTCAGTAAAACCTTCCCCAGCTAGTTCATTAGCTTTATCAAAGATTTTTTTAATCATGTCTTCTTTGTTCTCAACCATTCTACTAGTTGCGTGTAAATCTAGAAACTCATAAACTGATAAGTCCATTACAAAATTCATATTTTGTGATAGCTGAGCTACTAATTTATTAGATGCGCTAAATCTTTCATGTGGTTCAAGTATTCTACCATTTATTAAGACTTTTCTTTTTGTAGGAGTATCCATATTCGCAGCCCATTCTATATCTGCGAGTAATCTTGATTTTCCACTACCAGTAGGGCCTACAATAGATATTATTTCACCTTTAACAATGTCAATTTTATTAAATGATTCTTTTTTTCCATCTTTATAAAACCCTGGATATATTGTAACTGTATTTTCTATCTCTTCTTCACTAGCAAAATAAGAATTCATTAATTCAATATATTCTTTTAAACCTGTTATAAATAGTTCAGTATTAATTGCGTTTTCTTCGATTACTTCTTCATCCAAGCTATCAAAAAGCTGATTAATTGTATAGTTTTTGTGTCCATCATAAGGAATTAAATGATCTGTAAAGAAATCTTTTGTATAGGGATATTTTAGGAATAAATCACCGATTGATATTTTTAATAGACTATCGATACTCATTTTGTATTACCTAAATCTATCTTTCTAATATTACCTAATTGATGACTTTTCCCTATTCTTGTTTCTCCTAAACAATAGCTACACAATGCCGCTGGCATTGGGTATCTTAATTTCATTCCTTCAAGTGTTGTTACTTCTTTAGTTTCGTCATATATAAATGTGCTTAATTCATATGATCCTTGTCCGCTAAGTCCATTCACATGCATGATAATAGCTTTTGGATTAACGCTCTGAACTTTCATTGTGAATACTTCTCTTTCAGCTTGAGATACAATGTCCCCTTTTGTAATTACTACAATATCAGCACTCTTTAACATTGGTCCTATTTTTTTTGGTGTATTAATACCACTTAAATTATCGATAACACATACTGCCTTTATATTTTGAATATAAGGAGAACATCTATTACAAAGTCCAGCTGATTCAGTTATTAAGACATCTACATTTTCTTTTAGTCCCCATTCTACAACTTCTTCAATGTTAGAAACAAAATAATGATCAGGACAAAGTGAACCACTTAGTCCTTTTCTAACTGGTATCCCTAGTTTTTCAAAATAGATATCGTCATCAGTGAATAAACAATCAAATTTAACTACTCCAACTTTTATATCTCTTTTCAAGAAGTTTTCAATTGTTTTAATTAGAACTGAGGTTTTACCTGATGAGGGTGGTCCACTTACAGTTATTAAATCCATATTATTCCCTTCCTTCTTCGAAAACATTCATACATTCAGTTAATAATTTACCTAAATCATTATTGTTTATATAGTCCCATCCAATCCATTTAAATGTTTTATCTGATAAGTTATTATCAACATTATGGTTGATTGAGGGAAATAATCCTTTATGAGATAATATTTCTCCTGTTTCAACAGAAGTAAACATATCTGCTACTTCTTTTAATTCTTTTTTCTTACTTCTTTTTGTCAACATGAATATCGGACTAATTATAGCTCCATCTTCTGGCCAAACTGCTTTCATTACACTACCGGGTAGTGCCATTCTAGTAAAGAAATAAGGCATAATAGAAATAGCTGGTCTAACGCGGTTTCTTCTATCACTTTTTACCATTTCAGCTGGATGCATACTCTTTATCATACTTTTACCAAGTTTAGTAATAGCTCCCATTCCAAACTCTTTGTGAATATGAATTAATATAGCGTTAAATAAATCAAAATCACTTACTGGTAAACTAACACTATTTTCAAACATTGGATCTAATAAATCTTCCCAAGTTTTAGGCATTGGTCTTTCACCAAGAACTTTTGTATTAACTAAAAACACAGCGGGAACTACACCTAACATTGAGTAGTCTCCTGAAGGGTCTTTTAATTGTAAGTACTCATTTTCAAAATCACTATTATAAGGAACATCTGTGTAATAATCTTCAAATACTTTTTCATCTTTGAACTTCTTCATTAAATCAGTCTCAAAGAACAAATCAAATCCTGCACTTATATAAATATCCGCTAAATCATTTTCATCTTTAGCATCTTTAACATCTTCTTTAAGCCAATCTAAACCTTCACTTGCAGCTTTTAAATTATGATTAATTTTATCTAAATTAGATAGAGTAGTAAATCTTTCTAGCAATGGAATTCTAACAGGACAAGGAAGTAGCCCAATAATGTTAATCGCGTCTTCTTTATGTTTGCTTGTCATTAAAGTAACATCTATTGTATCATCTTTTAAATGCTCGTTTAACATATCAATAAACAGACCAACATTGATCTGTTTATTTCTTAAAACATCATCAAGAGGAAGACCTCCTATTTGTCTAAGTATTAGTTTATTATCTAATCCTTTGAATCCATTATTTTCAAAAACACTTTGAAGCTCTGGGTATTTATCTAATATTTCGCTTAATGTACTTTTTGTAGTAATCATTATACATGTTCAATTCCTATAACTTCAGGAACCTCAGCTAATAATATACTTTCAATACCATCATATAAAGTAACATTAATCGCACTACACCCTACACAAGCTCCAGTTAATCTTACATAAACTATTCCATCTTTAAAATCAACATATTCAACATCTCCACCATCTTGTTGGAGAAAGACTCTTGTTCTTTCAATTACTTCTTTAATTTTCTTAGTTACGTTATTTTCCATTTTATTACACTCCTTTTTATCTACATATGCAATTATATTTTATATATAAATATAAACCAAATGATATAAGTATATTTATAATTAAGAAAATTGCTTATTTATAAAAAGTGTTCCTTAAATATAAAAAGAGGCAAATTGCATAATGCAATTTGCCTCTTCTAAATTATATTTTATTTCAGTTTAAATGTTATTGTTACTGGGTTATGGTCTGTATATTTAAATTTATAATCTGTTGCTTTTACATTTACGATTTCAATATCGGGACTTACTAGGAACCCATCAATGATTGTTTCAAAGTTTTGTCCTTTAATATAAGGCTTATCTTCGCTTCTAACCGTATTTACACCTTTATCATATATCATTTTGTAACCTGTCTCAAATAAGCTTGGGGGCAATAATCCTACCCAATCAGGCATATCATCAGAGTAGATTGAATCATCTAATAAGTGATTCCAGTCTCCACCTATAATTACATGCTTATTTGTTTCTTTGATTTCAGTTATAAATTCAGTTAAATGATCTATTTGTTGTTTTCTAATTTTTCCACCTTTATCATAAGCCGATAAATGAATATTAATTAGTAATAATTCTTTGTCACCTTTAAATTTTATTTTGTTTACCATCATACATCTTTTTAAGAAGAATAATCGTTTAAGAAATGTTTCCTCTCCTTTTAGTTGATACCTCTTAGAGCTACTTATTTTATATTTAGAAAGAGTCATCATGCCACTTATTGAGCTCCCCATAGGCTTTCTTAAAGGAATTGGAACATGTTTAACTTTGTAGTTATAAGCAAATGAACTATTGTAGTCATTAAACTTCTTAGAAATATATTTCACTTGATGTGTATAACAACTTCTTCTACAAGGTTCATCTATTTCTTGTAGGAAGTAGAAATCGCTATTAAATTCTTTTAATATATTCGTGATATTTGTTAAGTTGTGCGCTGTTCTACCTTGAGAAACACATCTCGAATTTTTTCCACCTTCTATAAAAAAATCTTGATCTTTATCAAGACTACAATATCCAGCATTTAAGGTAGTTAAAGTCATTTCTTTCTTAGTGCTCGACGAGTTATTATTCCTAATAATTCTAGCATTTTCTATGTCTTCTGGTTTATATTCTGTTTTAGATAAATAGATTATGAAGATAATTGGTATGAGTAATAAAATAGCTACAATTGCAATAATAAAGTATATCATATTGTTTCCCCCTGTTTAAGGCTATATAAATAATATATCAATAATAGTGAATTACTTCAATAATAATCCTGAAATTACGTGAATTAATATAGGTAAATTGTAGTGTTATAATTGTATTATTAGTTATATTATTATTAAAAAACAGTTCAAATTTGAACTGTTTTAATTACCTTAATTAACTTGTTCTAAATATGTTTTATTTTCAAACCCACCGTTTTTCATATTTTTCTTTATTCGCATTATATCAACATTTCTTTTATCGATATTATTTACCATTAATACGTATTCAATAATCTCATAAATGTCAGCAAGTTCATAAATTTTTTCTTCGATATTTTTGGCTTCAAACAGCTCAGTAGCCTCTTCTATCAATTTTTTTCTTAATTCAACTTCATACTCATGATCGTCCAAAATTCTCGTCTTGCATTCTTTACCATCATTTTGAATAATTCCTGGGATATTATCTCTAACTAATTTATTATATTTAATCATTTCATTTGCCTCCCATATCCATAAAACATTTATCTAATAGATTATCATTTATTACTTTTTTTAGATCCTCTTTTTCCTTACTAGAAACACTCTCTAATCCTTTTAATAACCCAATATTTCTGTTCTTTAACTTTTCTAACTCATCAGTCGTGGGCATCAAATTATTTTTGTGAGATTTATCAGTAATAACTAAATTCCAAATATTATTACAGTATAAGTAATTATAAGGGATAACGTGTACTATTTTAATATCTAAGTAATCTAAATGTTTACCTGTATAAAAATCTACTATTCCTTCATTATGATAATATTGAACCAATATGTTCTTATATGCTCTAAAACTTTGTCTTTTTAAGTTATTTTCAGCAGAATCTATTACTTTTCTTAGCAAATAAGGTGATTTGTTATAATTTTCTAAATATAACGCCCATTTAGAATTTATTAAATCATTAAGAAGTTTAGAATAATTCTTGATGATTTCAACATCAGATTTCTTAAATCTAAGTGATTTAGTTTTTAAATCTAATTTATATAATTTAAGTTGTTTACTCCGGTGATTTAAAAATCTATATGCAATATTTCTATTCACTATTTTCATTATTCGATTGATAGTTTTTTCGAATTTAATTTGTTTTCTTTTAAGGAATAATTCAACTTCGTTATACCAGACTGGATTACGATGTTTTTTCTTTCGATAAAAGTCTTCAGAAATCTCTTTGGTGACTTTCTCAATCACGAGAAAATCGCCTTGTGTAATATTAAAGAAGCAATTTAGATTCCAATAATACTTTAGAATTTTTTGCACAATAAAGTACTCTTCAACAATAACTTCCTCATTGAGAATTTCATATTCTTCATTTACGATACACTCAATAATTGCTCTTCCCCAAGATGCTCTATAAGTATTATCGTTTTTAATTCCATCAATTATAGCAATCCAATTACCTAAATATTTTTCCATCCAACCACACCCTTTATTTAATTATACAATTTTTAGAAAAAATAAAAAAGGAGAATTTCTAGTTCTCCTTTTTGATTTAAATAATTCCTAATTCTTTTCCTACTATTTCAAATTTTTCAAGTGCGTAATCAAGATCCTCATAATTATGAGAAGCACTGATCATACAACGAAGTCTTCCTTTACCCATTGGAACGGTCGGAAATACTATACCTGAAACATAAACACCAGCATTAAGTAAAGCTTTGCTAAATTCCATCGTTTTTGCTTCATTTCCAATCATTACAGGTGTAATTGGTGTCTCAGATTGTCCAGTATCGAACCCTAATTTGCTTAATTTTTGTTTAAAATAATTCGCATTATCCCATAGTTTATTAGAGTATTCTTCGCTTTCCATCAACATTTTAACAGATTCTATAGCAGCTGCAGTTGCTGCTGGAGGTAAGGCTGTAGAGAAAAGTAAAGGTCGAGCTCGATGCGAGAGCCAAGTTTTCGTCTCTTGCTTGCTCGCAATATATCCACCTACAACACCGATTGCTTTTGATAATGTGCCCATAATAAAATCTACTCTTCCGTGTAATTTAAAGTGGTCTACTGTTCCTCTTCCACTCTCACCTAAAACACCGCTACCGTGAGCATCATCGACATAAGTCAATGCATTATATTTCTCTGCTAAATTTACAATTTCTGGCAATTTTGCTAAATCGCCATCCATTGAAAATACACCATCAGTTATAATCAAAACTTGATTATATTGATCTCTTTTATCAATTAAAATTTGCTCCAAACTTTCCATATCAGAATGCTTAAAAATTGCTTTATCTGCTCTGCTCAATCTTACACCATCAATTATCGATGCATGATTCAGTTCATCACTGATAATTAAATCACCTTTTTCAGTAATTGCTGAAATTGTTCCGATATTGCAATTTAATCCTGATTGAAAACACATTACTGCATCTTCATGTTTGAATTCTGCGAGTAAATCTTCAAGTTTTCCGATAATATCTTGATTTCCTACAATAGTTCTAACAGCTCCAGCACCTGCACCGTATTTGTTAACAGCGTCAATTGCGGCTTGTTTTACACGTGGATGGTTAGCTAACCCAAGATAATTATTACTTGAAAGATTAATTACTTTTTTACCATTTAGATTGATTACATTATCACATGGTCCATAGTTTACAGGTAATTCACGATAAACACCGTCTTTTTTTAATATCTCAATTTTATCTTTAAGAAACTTTAGTTCATGATTGCTCATATTATTCATCTCCCGGAATTAAGACTATTTTCCCACAATTACCACTACCCATAAGATCCATCGCTTTTTGATACTCTGTTAATTTAAAGGTATGAGTAATAATTTTGTCAAAATCTAACATTTTATTATCAACTAGTTCCTTCACTTGATACCAAGTGTCATAAATTCTTCTACCAACAACTCCATAAATGTTAAGTCCTTTAAAAACGATATATTTGGCTAAATCAATTTCTATATCTTTGCTATGAATACCAAGTAGAGATAATCCTCCACCTGCCTTGACATATTTAAAAGCTTGCTCAATAGCGTGTTTATTACCACTAAACTCACCAACTACGTCAGCTCCGCGCCCGCCTGTTTCTTCTAAAACCCTAGCCACTACATCTTCTTTTAAAGGATTTATTACAACATCTGCACCTAATTCTTTAGCTAATTTTAAGCGATATTCATTAACTTCAACTGCGATAATTTTCTTCGCTTTATAGGCTTTAGATACATTCACACCCATTAATCCAATAGGACCACATCCAGTTATTACAACGTCTTTTCCTTCAATCGGGAAATGAGCCATAGTATGAACCGCATTTCCAAGAGGCTCTTGCACACTCAAATGTAGAGGGTTTGCTTCTTTACTATTTATAAAACAATTCATTGCTGGGATTTTTACATATTCTGCAAAACAACCATCAGTATCTACCCCGATAATTTTTGTATTTTCACAAATATGTCCTTCTCCCCTTAAACAAAACTCACAAGTATTACAAATAATATGAGTTTCTGCACTAACAATATCACCTAATTTAACTCTAGTCACTTCGTTACCTATTTTTACTATTTCACCACTAAACTCGTGTCCAGCTGTAAATGGTAACTTCAATCTTTTTTTAGCCCAATCATCATAAGTATAAATATGATAATCAGTACCACAAACACTTGTATAATTTACTTTAATTAATACCTCATGTTTTTCCAAGTCACTAGGTATTTTTTTCTTAGTAAGAGTAAGCCCGATTTCGGGTTTATCCTTAACTATACAGGTCATTAAGGTGTCAAAATTGTCTTCCATTTTTTTTCTCCTTTTTACTTAAATTTACAAACGCTTTCATCAATTTATATTATAACATATATCTATCTTTTGTGAAGGAGTTTTATAGGTATTTTTTCATAAAAAAATAATGAATTAAATTCATTATTTTTATATCTTGGATCATTCAGGGCCCCACCGTAAGAATTCTTTCCGCATAAAGGGTTATTAGTTAATAACTCTTTATTAGTAAATCAATCGCCCGTGTCCTAATCCGCCCTTACTTACACTCTAATTATCTCACTTATTAGATTTTTTGCAAGTAATTTTTGTTATTTTACAGTAGATGGTCATTTACTGTTAAATGTGATTTTATTAATGCCTGTCAATCGTTGATTATTTACAAATCTTATTAAATCGCCTGTTTAATACCATATTTTAAGTGTTGTAAATATCTATTATTTACTTCAAGAGCATCTTTGTAATGTCTCTCTTTTTTATAAAATTCAGACAACATTCCGCTTGCAACTTCTATCAATTGCAGATCATCTGACTCAAAACCTAATTCGATTAACTCTTTAGCGTTTTTAACATATTTCTTCTTGTCCATATTTTTTTCATTATATCTCATAAATATCATTTCAAAGAACCTCCTTGTTTTCGGAGACTTCTGCACCCATTCATAAGAAATATATTCATTGTATAATTTTAGAAATTCTTCCTCACTATTTTTCCTTACTACAAGATCAAATCTTAAATAGTAATATATTTTTGCAAATGGTGGCAACACCTTATCTAAAAACTTTTTACCAGATTTAAAATCCCCCTGCAAAATAGAAATGTATCCAAGATACGTATTACATCTATTCACAAGATCTAAGACATTAAATTTTTCAGCATATCTCAGTACTTTATTATAGATAGCTATAGCATCTTCGTACTTTATAATCCTAATATAGTCATAAGCTATTCGAGTTCGAAGTCTCATAGCCCTAACGTAATTGGTCTCAAGTTCAAATTTTTCAATTGATTCTGTTGCAATTCTCCATGCATCAACGAGTTTTCCAGACTTACTCAATGTAATAACATAGTGTTCATTTATTAATAAGTCTAAATCTGCATCGCCCATACTAAGCGCTTTCTCAAAGTTTTCTCTCGAATCCTTATATAATTCTTTGCTCAAAAAATCTAACCCTTTTATAAAGAAATATAGCTGTTTTTGAGCTGGAGAAAAGAAGTCAAGAACTACTCCATATTCCTTAATTAATTGGTCTTTATCTGAAGCAAAAATGTCAGTCATTGTATAATATAAGCACCTAATTATCGCAAAATTGATTATTTCAACACTATTTTCATAGATATTTCTATCAACTTCAATCTCGGCAATTAGAATTGCGGCTTCCCTATATTCGTAAAATAATAGATGATGAAATATCTTATTATAGTACTTAATAAATTTCTTTGAAATTTCCGGACTATCGTAAAAAGTTAAATCAAGTTTACTAAAAATATCTTTGATTGTGTCACTATGTGGTATTACAGTTCCCTTTTCAAAATTTGAAATTAATGTATGTGAAATATTCGTGATTTTTGCCAAATCACGAAGGGAAAATCCTTGTTTTGTTCTATTATATCTGACCATAATTCCAAGCATTTTAATATTATTCTTCTCAAGTTTATTAAAATCAATCATAATATTCCCCCTTATACTTCACTCTTATTTTACTATAGTTTTTCATTTATAACAAAATATATCTAAAATGAAACAATATTAAAAAA
>DAOWHG010000082.1 GCA_030641535.1 Mycoplasmatota bacterium
AATAATTTATCTTCAGGAGTTGGATCTGTTTGTCCTTTAGGTGTTACCTTACCAACTAAGATATCTCCTTCAAATACTTCAGCACCAGGAATTATAATTCCGATATCATCTAAGTATCTACGACCATCATCACCAACATTTGGAATTTCTCTAGTAATTTCCTCTTTACCTAATTTCGTATCACGAGCTTCAATTTCATATTTTTCAATATGAATTGAAGTATAAACATCTTCTTTAACTAAACGTTCTGACATGATAATTGCATCTTCATAGTTATATCCGTTCCATGTCATAAATCCAACTACAACGTTTCTACCAAGAGCTAATTCACCAGCATCCATTGAAGGACCATCAGTGATAATATCTCCTTTAACAATTGAATCGCCAATATTTACAATTGGAGTTTGATTAATACAAGTACCTTGATTTGATCTTTTGAATTTTTCTAATGCATATTCATCCATCGAACCATTTTCAAGTCTAACTTTTATTGTTTTAGCATCAACATACTCAATAACTCCAGAATTTTCTGCGATTAAACATGATCCTGAATCATGAGCCGCCTTATACTCAATACCTGTTGCAACATATGCAGCTTCAGGAATTAATAAAGGTATCGCTTGACGTTGCATGTTTGCACCCATTAATGCTCTGTTCGCATCATCATGTTCTAAGAAAGGAATACATGCTGTTGATACTGAAACGATTTGTTTAGGCGATACATCCATTAAATCAACTAATCCGCGTTTATACATTTTTGTTTCACCTTGGAATCTAGCAACTACTGAATCATAGACAATTTGTTTATCATCATTAATTTTTAAGTTACCTTGTCCGATAATATATTTTTCTTCTTCATCTGCTGATAAATAAACTATTTCGTCAGAAACTTGCGAAATTCCATCTTCAGTTTGATTAATTTTCAAGTATGGAGATTCCATAAATCCGTATTTATTTACTCTAACATATGAAGCTAAACTGTTAATTAGTCCAATATTTTGACCCTCTGGTGTCTCAATAGGACAAATACGACCATAGTGTGAATGATGTACGTCACGAACCTCAAACCCAGCACGATCTCTAGTTAATCCACCAGGACCAAGAGCTGAAATACGACGTTTATGCGTAAGTTCATCAAGAGGATTTGTTTGAGCCATAAATTGTGATAACTGGCTACTTCCAAAGAACTCTTTTAATGAAGAGGTAAGTGGTCTTATATTTATTAAGTTTTGAGGAGTAATTTCTTCAGGATCTTTTGTTGACATACGATCCTTAACATTTTTCTCCATTTTTGTTAATCCAATTCTAAATTGATTTTTAAGTAATTCTCCAATCAATCTTAAACGTCTATTTCCAAGATGATCAATATCATCTAATTTACCAATACCATTGAATAGATTCAGATAGTATGAAATAGATGAAATAATATCAGATGGAACAATGTGAACTTTATCTTCAAATGAATTATTTCCGATAAGTTTAACTTTTATATCTTCATTGTTTCTATTTTTTGTGTGCACTTCTAGAACTTCTATTTCAGCTAAATCAAACAAGATATTTTCGTTATCAAGGATAGCTTCGTAACCTTCTTTTAGTGCTTTAATGTATGGTCTACCCATTTCTTCAGTTAACATTTTCTCTGTTTTACCGATTGATTTTAGATAGCCTTTATAATAAGCTTTTGCTGTTTTATATTCTTGATTCTTAATGTCTCCAAGTAGTTCTTCATCTGTCATATAGTCAAATAATTTAATTTCATTAACTTCAGCACTTTTAAAGACACTTAGCTGATCAAAGAAATCATATTCAAGTTCATAAGCCCCAACTCCAGGAACTTTATATGTGTATAGATGACGATATTCTTTTAATACTTCAATCAAGTTTGTTGTAATTTCTTGATTTTTCTCAATAATTACTTCTCCTGTTTCAGGATCTACTAAATCATAAACTAACGCTTTTCCAAAAACACGATTCAAAACATCAAGTTTCTTATTAATTTTGTAACGTCCAACTTCAGCAAGATCATATCTTTTAGCATCAAACAAACGACTAATTAAAAATGCTTTTGCACCTTCTTCAGTAGCTGTTTCACCTTGTCTTAATTTCTTATACACTTCTAAAATAGCTTCTCTACTACTCAAAGTAACATCTTTTTGAAGTGTTAAATTCAGACTATTAGATTCACCGTATGTTTCAGTAATTTGTTGTGCACTAGAAAAACCTAACGCTCTAAGTAGAGTTGTCAGGTGAATTTTTTTACTACGGTCTAATTTAACAAAAAGAACATCTTTAGAACCAATCTCATACTCTAACCAAGCACCTCTGGTTGGAATAACTTGTCCTAAGAATTTACTTTTTAAAGTTTTTTTATCAATATTTTCACTAAAGAAAACACCGGAACTTCTAACAATTTGTGAAACGATAACACGTTCACTACCATTAACAATAAACGAACCAGTTTCTGACATAATAGGAAAATCTCCCATAAATATCTTCTGTTGTTTAATTTCTCCCGTGTCTAAGTTTTTAAGCTTAACATTTACACGTAATGGCTTAGAGAATGTCATGTCTTTCTCTTTTGCTTGAGTAATATTATATTTTGGTTGATCAAATTCATAATCTTCAAAATACAATTCAATATTCTCCGTGAAATTTTGGATAGGGGAAATATCTTTAAATAATTCTGCTAATCCCTTTTGGATGAACCAACTAAATGATTCAGTTTGAACCTTTATAAGGTCTGGTAACTCAACATTAGACTTAACTTTCGAATAGTTTCGTCGCTCTCTTTTGGTACCGTATTTTACTAAATTGAAACTCACAAACTTCACCCCATTTATTTTGATAAAACCGTGGCCATAACGCAAAAAAGCGCGCGATTTGGCAATTTAATATAATATCATAAATCTGTCAAATAGTCAATTACATTTTGCATTTAATAACATTAAATCCTTTTTTCTTGTTAACGATTACAACGTGTTTATATATCGATTCAAGTCTCTTAATGGCCGAATCTGCGCCATGTTTCTTATTAATTACTAAATAAAATTCTCCATCTTTATTCAAAAAATTAATTGCATCTTCAAAAAAACGATATATAACTTCTTTTCCAGCTCTTATAGGTGGATTGGTAACTATTAGATCATATTTTTCACTAATATTTTCAAATCCATCACTAGAAAAAACTTTTGCAGATGTTTCATTTAACAATACATTTGATTTGGATAGTTCGACAGCTCTTTTATTTATATCAACCATATCCACTCTAATATTGTGTGCTTTATTTAAGTAAATTCCTATTACTCCATATCCGCACCCAAGATCTAATGCTTTCTTAAAAGACTCTTTCACAACAAGATATTTCAGTAATATTTCTGTGCCTCTATCAAAGTTGCTCTTTGAAAATACACCATTGTCAGTATTGAATTTTAGAGGTGTATTGTTAACACTAAAAGCAATCACTTGTGGATTGCTTTTTAGATTATCATTATCTTCAGAAAAATAGTGGACCATAATATCATCTCCATTTTCCTATTTAATGTGAAAAGTCAAAAACCTGAGTTTACACTCAGGTTGTATTGAAATCAGTAATTATTTAATAGTAACTACTGCACCAGCTTCTTCTAATTTTTCTTTAATTTCTTCAGCTTCTTCTAATTTGATGTTTTCTTTAACAGCAGTTGGTGCTGCATCAACTACACCTTTAGCTTCTTTAAGTCCTAATCCAGTTAATTCTCTAACTACTTTGATAACTGCGATTTTCTTTTGTCCAGGTGCTTCTAATATAACAGATACTTCAGTTGGCTCTGAAGATTCTGCTGCTGGAGCTGCAACTGCAACTGCACTTGGGTCTACACCAAATTCTTCTTTCATTAGATCAACTAAATCTTTTAATTCTAATAATGTTTTTTCTTTTAATGCTTCAATTATTTCACTATTTTTTAATACTGCCATGATTTGTTCCTCCTATTATTCTTGCGAACTTTCTTCTAAATTTTCTACGTGCATATGAACTGCCATTGCAACTTCCTTAATTGGTTCTAAGATTCCTGCAGCAAACATTGTAAGTAATACTTCTCTTGTTGGAATAGTTGCTATTTGTAAGATTTTGTCATTGTTCATGTATTCACCATCAACAACACCAAATTTTAATTCAAGTGCTTTGTTTTGCTTAGCAAACTCATGAATAGTTTTTGCAGCAGACACACTATCTTCAGTACTAAACGCAACTGCGTTTGGTCCGTCTAGTGATTCAGCTAATTCAGAATATCCAGCTGCAGCTGCAGCTCTTCTTGTAATGTTGTTTTTGATTACTTTCATTTCACAACCGTTAGCTGTTAATTCTCTTCTTAACTTACTAACTTGCTCAACAGTTAATCCACTGTAATCTAGAATAACAAAACTATTTACACTTTGCATTTTTTTCAATAATTCTTGAACTTCTTCGCTTTTAATAGCGATTGCTTGTTTTGACACTTTTCCACCTCCAAAACGTTTATCAAATAAATAAAAACCTCTTATGTCTTGGACAAAAGAGGATATATTATTATCTTCATCTTTTATCTCGTTAGGATATTAAGCATAATAGCACCTAAGTCTTGGACATTAGTTTTATTTAATTGTTTTATTTTTTTATACTAATCTAAAATTGTTTCTGTGTCAACTTTGATTCCAGGTCCCATTGTAGATGCGATTGATAAATTTTCAATATACACACCTTTTACAGTAGCTGGTCTTAATCTGTGAATAGTTTCAAAAATAGTTTTCAAATTTTCAAATATTTTCTCGTTATCAAATGATACTTTTCCAATACTTACATGAATATTTCCTACTTTATCAACTCTGTATTCTACTTTACCAGCTTTGATTTCGTTGATTGCTTTTGTTACATCCATAGTTACTGTTCCAGTTTTAGGATTAGGCATTAAACCTTTTGGTCCTAATGTACGCCCAAGTTTTCCAACTTGACTCATCATATCTGGTGTTGCAACTACAGTATCAAAACCTAACCAACCTTTTAATACTTTGTCTACTAAATCTGCATCTCCAACAAAATCAGCACCTGCTGCTTCAGCTTCTTTTGCTTTGTCACCTTTTGCAAAAACTAAAACTTTTTTAGTTTTTCCTGTACCATGCGGTAATACTACTGCACCACGTAAATTTTGTTCTGCTTTACGTGGATCTAAGTTTAGGCGAATAGCAAATTCAATTGTAGCATCAAATTTTTCAAATGATACTTTTTTAAGTAATTCAATTGCTTCAACTGCTGAGTATGATTTAAGAACATCAACTTGAGCAGATGCAGCTAAGAATTTTTTACCTTTTTTAGCCATAATTTTTTACCTCCTAAATGTGGTCTAACGGGATTCCCTCCCACAATTAGCTGTATATCAACAACTAAGTGCTTAGTCTTTAATTTCGATTCCCATGTTTCTTGCAGATCCTGCAATAATTTTCATTCCTGCTTCAACGTCGTTTGCGTTTAAGTCAGGCATTTTAATCTCTGCTATTTCTCGTAATTGATTGCGAGTAATAGTACCAACTTTTTCTCTTAATGGATCTCCTGAACCCTTTGATATACCAGCTGCTTTTCTTAAAAGATCACTTGCCGGTGGAGTTTTTGTGATAAAAGTAAAAGTTCTGTCATCATAAACA
>DAOWHG010000052.1 GCA_030641535.1 Mycoplasmatota bacterium
TTCTTCTTGGTCATGAGTTACGAATATTGTTGTGATTCCTGTTTCTCTTTGAATACGTTTAATTTCTTCACGCGTCTGAAGTCTTAAACGTGCATCTAAGTTACTTAAAGGTTCATCTAATAATAAAACACGAGGCTTTTTAACAAGTGCGCGTGCAATAGCAACACGTTGTTGTTGTCCCCCCGATAATTCTTTTGGTTTACGATTCATCAATTCCCCGATACCTACTAAATCAGCCATTTCCTGAGCTCTTACTAATGCTTCAGCCTTAGGCACTTTGATATTTTCAAGCGGGAACATGATGTTTTGTCTAACGGTCATATGTGGATATAATGCATAATTTTGAAACACTAATCCTATCCCTCTATCTTCAGGTGCTGTATCAGTTACATTTTCGTCTCCAAAGAATATACTCCCATCATTTGGTTTTAATAACCCAGCAATCATATATAATGTTGTAGATTTCCCACAACCACTAGGTCCTAAAAGTCCAATCAATTTTCCAGTAGGTATTACAATGTCTAAAGACTTAACTGCATAAACCTCTGATTTGTCCTTTTGAATAAAGATTTTGGTAATGTTTTTTAATTTGATTTCCATTTTATCTCTCCTAAATCATAATGTTTTTAACACTATATTATACTACAAAAGTAGTTGATTTAAAATATATTTTTATAAAATTATAAAATGTAAATTCTTACATTGTAAATAACGAAATAAGTGTAAAAATTATAAATAAAAAAGACGAATTTTCTCGTCTTTTTATCCTCCAATTATTCCGTCTAAAAATCCACCGCTATACAAGAACCATAGTCCTCCTAGGATTAAAACAACAATAATTATTTTAGATAATTTCTTAACCAGTTCAAAAGTACCTAAGATTACGATTATCCCACCTACTAATAATCCAATAATTTGTTCTATAACGCCTAAATTATTGACAAAATCAAATGCAGAATCAATAATTCCTTGAATAGGAATAAGATTTTCAATTGTTTCTATAATTGTATCAAACATAATGCCCACCTCTCCATACTTATTAATTTATGTAATACCGATTACTTCCATTATAACAAAAAACATGTGAATAATTTATGAATTTCTCAAAACTTTATAATTTTCTTCTTCCTTCTAGTGCTTTTGCAATAGTAATCTCATCTGCATACTCAATATTTCCACCAGCTGGTATACCATGTGCAATCCTTGTTACTAATATGGTAGAATCCTCTAGCAGTCTGCTTATATACCTTGCAGTTGTTTCACCTTCATTACTCAAATTAGTAGCTAAAACAACTTCTTTTATTGTTTCATCTTTTAGTCTTTCTAATAAACCTTTTATGTTAATATCTTCTGGACCAATTCCATCACTTGGAGAAATTGCACCATTTAAAACATGGTATAACCCATGATATTTGTTTGTTTTTTCCATTACAATTAAATCTTTTGCTTCTTCAATTACAATTATTATACTTTTATCTCTTGATTGATCTTTACAAATATAACAAGGATCTGTATCCGTAATATTTCCACAAATAGGACATTTAAATATGTCTTCTTTTATTTTTAAATAAGCATCAACTATTTCGTCAATTGCTTCTTCATTTAAACGATTAATTGTATATAAAGCATATCGTTCAGCTGTTTTTTTACCAACACCTGGATATTTTCTTAACGCTTCTATAAGTTTATCTACTGCATCTGGATATCTCAATTAAATCACTTCCTTAAAATAACCCAGGCATACCTCCGCCTGTAAATTTGGACATAACTCTTTCTGTCTCATCATCAATTTTCTTTATACAGTCATTTACTGCTGCAACAATAGTATCTTGAAGCATTTCTAAGTCTTCAGCAGATTCAATTAGTTCAGGATTAATAGCTATTTCTCTCATTTTACGATCACCGGTAAATTCAACTTTTACTGTTTGTCCTCCCGCACTTCCATAAAAAGTAGAGGCTTCTAGTTCTTGTTGGGCTCTTACCATGTCTTGTTGCATTTTTTGAAGTTTTTTTATCATTCCTGGATTCATTATTTATCTCCTTTCTTAACTTTTACCAAGTCAGACCCAAACATATTAATTGCTTCTTTAACGCTGTCAGGAGTCATATCTTCTACACTGTGGTTAATAGTAGGCATCCCTTTTAAATCAGGATGATTAATTGGAGAAAGTTTTATGTTTGTTTCTCCTAACTTCCATTTTTGAATGAATTCTTGAGATTTTTCCTCCCAAACAACTTTAGGAAGAGCTAGATAATCAAGTTCCTTATTATAAAAATCACATAAGATTTTAACTATTTGGTTTTTAATTTCAGGTTTCATCATTCTATTACATATTGAAGGTGTTAAATATTCAATAATAATCATTTTAGAATCCGTTGCCACTAAACGACCCTCTGTAATCATTCTTGCGTATGATAAATTGCTGTGAGTAGCTTCTCTTTCTATATCGAACCATCTCATATTCATTGAAATTTTAATTTCTCTATTCGCATTATTTAATACATCTTCAATATATCTTATATCAAAAGTAGAATACGGTTCTTTTTTCTCTACAATTTCCTCAACAACAGTATTAAATAGATTTGCTTCTTCGGTCTCTTCTTCAACATCTGCCTTTTTATCCTCTATATCATCTTTAGAATATAGGGGACTATCATCCACGACATGTTCATCTAATTTTACTTCTTCAATTTCTACTTTTTCTTCTTTTTCTTCCTTTTTCTCTGAAGATATTGGATCATTTGTTGGAATATTTATAAAATCGTGTGCTATTTCTTCTTGTATTTCTACTTTTTCTTCAACTTTTGTCTCCTCTTTTGGAGGTATATATTCTAAATTATCTATTTTTTCTTGTAAATGATTTATTTTATCTCTTAAATTTTCAAATTCATCAATAATTACTATTTCTTGTTTTTCAACTTTATCAACCATCTTAATCAATGCTAATTCCATATATAATTTAGAATTAGTAGTCCATTTCATATCGTTTTTAGCTTTATTTAAAGCGTCAATATAGAAGAAAATCAAATTATTGCTTAATTTTTTTGATAATTCAATGAATGATGGTTCACTATAAATTAATTGATCTTTGTCATCTGTATTTACATTCTTAAATATAAGAAGATCACGGTAAAATTTAATCAAGTTTTCTACTAATCTTGGAGCTTCTTTTCCTAATAAAACAAGATCTTCAAGCTGTTTTATAGCTTCAATTGAATTGTTTTTATAAATAGCATCAGCAATATTTAATAGCTTATCATTTGAAACTGTTCCTTTTATAGCATGAACATCATTTATTTTTACTTTTTGGTCTGTATAAGATACGACTTGATCTAATAAGCTAATTGCATCCCTCATACCACCTTCGGCACTTTCTGCGATAACTTTTATTGCTTCTTTCTCAATAGCTATATTTTCTTCATCAACAATTGTGTTAAGTCTTCCAATCATTTCAGGTATGCTTACACCTCTAAAATCAAACCTTTGGCAGCGAGAATGAATTGTCGCTGGAATTTTATGAGGTTCAGTTGTAGCTAAAATAAAAATGACATGTTTTGGAGGTTCTTCTAATGTTTTTAACAAGGCATTAAAAGCTCCAATACTTAGCATGTGAACTTCATCTATGATATAAACTTTATATTTACCTACACCTGGTAAGTATTTTACTTTATCTCTAATTTCTCTTATTTCATCAACACCGTTATTACTTGCTGCATCTATTTCTATAACATCAGTTATTGAATTATCTTCTATTCCACGACAAATATCACATTCATTACATGGATTCTCAACAGGAGCGTGTTCACAGTTTACAGCTTTTGCGATAATTTTCGCAATTGATGTTTTTCCAGTTCCTCTTGGTCCACTAAATAAATATGCATGTGCAATCTTATCATTTTTTAAAGCATTTCTAAATGTTTTAGTAATATGTTCTTGTCCCGCAATTTCATCAAAAGTAGCAGGTCTATAGGTACGATATAATGCCTTGTAAGCCATAATTTGTCACCTCATTTAAGAATTTTGATGGTAATTTCATTATAAAACAAAAAGACTGTTTTTAATAGTCTTTTTAAGAATTTTCCATCATTTTTTTAACTTCTTCAAGAACAACTAATAATGCAATATTTTCATTAGTATCTTTCTTGAATTTCTTTTCCATAAACTGATAAGTTAAATCCTCTGTCTCACCATTTATTAAGATCCGATATGCTTGTTCTAATGACTTCTGAAAACTCGTGTTTCCTCTTAATCTTCTGTAACCTTCGATACTAAAATCACATTGTTCTGTAATGGCTTCGCCAACCCGTTTTAAATAGTTTGTAAATTGATCATCTTGCTTTGATTCCTTATTTGGAAAGATCCATTCAAACACTTTATCAAACACAAATAGAAAGATAGTAAACATAAAAGGTACTGATATTAATGAAGTAACCAATACATAATCAATGCTTCCTTCTCTAATAGCTAAATATCCTACATAAACAGCAAGTGCAATTACTGAAAATAAGAATACAATTCCGTAGTACTTAAATCCTTTTTTTGATTTCATATATTATCACCTAGAAGTATTATACTATAAAAATTCAGATTGTGATATAATAAATTGGGTGATATTTATGATGAACGACACAATTGCTCAAATATCTTCTGCTTTAGGACAAGGTGCAATAAGCATTGTTAGAATGAGTGGTAAAGATGCTATTTCAATAGCTAATAGAATATTTGATGGAACCAATTTAGAGAAAGTCCCAACACATACAGTACACTATGGGCATATTGTTTATAAAAACAAAAATATTGATGAAGTTTTAATCACTATTTTTAAAGCTCCTAAAACCTTCACAGTAGAAGATATTGTGGAGATAAATTGTCATGGTGGAGTTTTTGTTGCAAATAAAATATTAGAAACACTATTATTAGAAGGTGCTAGAAGCGCTAATCCAGGCGAGTTTACAGAAAGAGCTTTTTTGAACGGAAGAATTGATTTAACACAAGCTGAAGCCGTGATGGATATAATTGAGGCTAAATCTGATTTAAGTCTTTCTTTAGCCAATAAAGGATTAGATGGAGAAATTTATAAACTTATCGTTGATTTAAGATCAGATTTATTAAATATAATTGCTCATATAGAAGTTAATATTGATTATCCTGAGTATGATGATGTTATCGAACTATCAAATAAGATTATAAAGCCAAAAATCATTGATTTGTTGTCCAAAATTAATAAATTATTAGAACAAGCTAGTTATGGAAAAGTCATAAAAGATGGCGTTAAAACAGCGATTATTGGTAAACCAAATGTAGGAAAGTCTAGTTTATTAAATGCTTTATTACGTGAAGATAAAGCTATTGTAACCGAAATACAAGGTACAACAAGAGATATTGTTGAGGGAAGCATTAACATTGGTGGAATTATCTTAAATTTAATAGACACTGCCGGAATACGTGAATCTGAGGATCTAATTGAAAAGATTGGTATTAATAAGGCAAAAGCCATAATCTACGAAGCAGAACTTATCTTATTCGTTTTAGATAATAATCAAGTGTTATCTGAAGATGATGAAAAACTACTTGAATTAACTAAACACAAAAAGAGAATAATAATCATTAATAAAACAGATTTAAACAAAGAACTATATCATTCTTTTGAAAATAGTATAGCAGTTAGTGCCCTTCATAAAACAGGAATTAATGAATTAGAAACAATGATAAAACAAATGTTTCTTAGTGGTGAAGTAAATATAACTGATCAAACATATGTTTCAAATGCTAGACATATCGCAAAACTAAACGAAACAAAAGAATCGCTTAACGACAGTATTACAGCCATAAAAAATGAATTGCCAATAGATATGGTAGAAATAGATTTGAAAGCTGCATGGAATGTATTGGGTGAGATAATTGGAGACACATCTTCAACGAGTCTTTTAGATGAACTGTTCTCAAAATTCTGTCTAGGTAAGTAAAAAGAATTTCATATAAAAATTAATTGTTCATAACTTCAAAGAAATATAAATAATTTTTAATAATTTTCTTGTATTTTTACATATTTTTACATATAATAGGGTTATAACGAATATAAAAAACTTTATAGGAGGTGAATTTATGTCGTTTGTATGGGCATCAAAGAAGCCAAAAGATGGCGTTGCCACAATGTATGAGTCAAATATAACACTTAATAAATCTGCGAGTTCTCACTTTGATCATGCATTCAGTGTACTACTAGGATTAGATTTGGAATCTAAAAGAATTGCAGTGAAACCTATTTCAAAGGAAGAACATGAATTAGGAGCAATTCCAGAAGAAAAGAGACATAAAATTACAGTGAAACCTAGTTATGCTAGAGTTTGTAACAAAAAATTTATGAAAGAGATTGCCAATTTAGTTGGAGTTGATTTATCAAACAATAAATCGTTTAAATTTAAGACTAAATGGAGCAAAGAAGATTCAGCACTAGTAATTGATCTGAATCAACCGGAGGTGTAGATATGGGAGATATAATGATTATCATTTGGTTTTCTATTATCATTTTAGCTGCTTTAATCGAAATTAATACAATGGATTTAGCCAGTATTTGGTTTAGTGCTGGAGCATTAATCGCCTTCATTTTAGCTCTTGTAGGGTTTAATGCATTTGGGCAAGTTGTAGTATTCTTAGTTGTATCGTTAGTATTACTTGTTAGTATTCGTCCAATTGTTAAGAATTACCTAAAAACTAATGTAATCAGTACAAATACTGATAGATTAGTTGGAAAAGTTGCAGTTTGTACTAAAGATATCAATGTGGGTGAAAGAGGAGAAGTAAAAATTGATGGTAAATATTGGTTAGCAATTTCATCAGGAGAAGAAGATATAATAATTGATGAAAAAGTTGAAGTACTTGCTATTGAAGGCGTAAAACTTATTGTTGATAGGATTTCATGAGAATAGGTGTTTTTAGAAGATCCGCCGCATTTTTACTAGATGCAATGCCAATAATATTGATTTTAAGCTTATTACTTAGCTTATTTGTAGGGGATATATTAAAATCACAATATTCTGATTTTGATGAAAAAATAACCACTTATCAGGAGAATATGGATGATTACTATGCTACTCTTGATGTATATAAAGAACAGCTAGAAGAAGAGGAGATTACTCTTGAAGATTATGAAGAATTATCTTTAGATTTACAAGTTACTTTTGTAAATGATAATGAAGAATATAGAAATGTAGTCTTCGGGTACTATTCAAACGTAGTATTATTCTATTTATTAAGTTTTACAGTGGTAAATTATTTCTATCACTTAATCCTTAAAGGACAAACATATGGCCGTAAACTAATGAAAATTGAGTTATATGGAAATATCACTTGGTATACTTTACTATTAAGAGAAGTTCTATGGAAAAGTGCATTTTGGGTATTTACATTCTCAATAGGTATTCTAATAGATGTACTATTAGTTGCGTTTACTACCAAAAAGAAGACAATAAGAGATTTATTAACAGAAACGGAATTAAGATATAGCGGAACAAGTTATCCATTTTAAAAACAAAATATGTAAAGAGATAAAAAATTAAAAGGAGGATTTTATTATGACTACATTTGGAATTATCTTATTAATAGTCTTAGCAATCGTTGCATTGGCTGTAGTAGGAGCAGCATTTACGATAGTACAACAAGCTAATCGTTACGTTGTTGAAAGATTAGGAGCTTATCATCAAACTTTATCTGTTGGATTACACTTTATTATTCCATTTATTGACAGAATTACTAAAAAAGTATCAATTAAAGAACAAGTGGTGGATTTCCCTCCACAACCAGTAATCACGAAAGATAACGTTACAATGCAAATTGATACAGTAGTATTTTATCAAGTAACAGACCCAAAATTGTTCACTTATGGAGTTCATAATCCATTAAGAGCAATTGAAAATTTAACAGCTACTACATTACGTAATATTATTGGGGAATTAGAATTAGATGAATCACTTACTTCAAGAGATTTAATCAACAGTAGAATGAGAATCATCTTAGATGAAGCAACAGATCCATGGGGAATCAAAATTCACCGTGTAGAAGTTAAAAACATCATTCCACCAAAAGACATTCGTGAAGCAATGGAAAAACAAATGCGTGCAGAACGTGAACGTCGTCAATCAATTCTTATTGCAGAAGGTGAGAAAAGAGCTGCTATCTTAAATGCAGAAGGTGACAAAGAATCTGCAATTCTTAGAGCAGAAGCAGAAAAAGAAGTTAGAATTAAAGAAGCAGAAGGTCGTGCAAAAGCGATTATCGAAGTTCAAGATGCAACTGCAAAAGGTATTCAAATGATCAAAAAAGCAGGAGCAGATGAAGCATTCTTACGTTTAGAAGCTTACAAAGCTATGGTTCAAGTAGCTAATGGACAATCTACAACATTAATAGTTCCATCTGATTTGCAAGGTATCACTGGATTAACAGCTACAATTGCGGAAACAATGAAAGCTACTAAAAAATAATAAAAGAACTGAAAAGAGAATCTCAATTTGAGATTCTCTTTTTTATATTAAAATTCACAATTTCTCGGTGTTCTTGGAAAAGGAATGACGTCTCTAATGTTTTCAACACCTGTAAGGTACATTAACATACGATCGAATCCAAGTCCAAAGCCAGCGTGCTTACATCCTCCGTACTTACGAAGGTCTAAATACCACCATAAATCCTCTTTTGGAACATTCATTTCTTCCATTCTTTTTTCTAAGTATTCCAAACGTTCTTCTCTTTGGCTTCCACCAATTAATTCTCCACTACCAGGAACAAGTAAATCCATTGCTGCAACTGTTTCTCCATCATCATTTAAACGCATGTAAAATGCTTTTATATCTTTCGGCCAATCAATTACAAATACTGGACCATCAAAATGAGAAACAAGATATTTTTCGTGTTCTGTAGCTAAATCTCTTCCAAATTCAGGCTTGTTTTCAAACTTCACAGAAGCATTCAACAATACTTCAATCGCTTGTTTGTGCGTTATTCTGTTGAATTTTCCCGTCAAGACTTTGTCTAGTTTATCAAATAACCCTTTTTGAACAAATTTATTGAAAAACTCCATTTCATTAGGTGCTTTATCCATTACATATTTAACAATATATTTAACCATATCTTCGGCTAAATCCATATCGTCATGGATATCAGCAAATGCAATTTCAGGCTCAATCATCCAAAACTCACTTGCATGTGTTGTTGTATTTGAATTTTCCGCCCTAAATGTAGGCCCAAATGTATATACGTCTTTGAATGCAAGAGCAAAAGCTTCAGCCTGTAGTTGTCCAGACACTGTTAAGTTAGCCTTTTTTTGAAAGAAGTCTTTTTTATAGTTAATTTCTCATCCTCATTCTGAGGAACGTTTTCTAAATCAAGAGTAGTAACTTTAAATGTTTCTCCCGCACCTTCAGCATCACTTGCAGTGATTATAGGAGTTGCAACGTTGATGAAATTTCTCTCTTGAAAGAAAGTATGAATAGCATGAGTTAATAAACTTCTAACTCTAAATACCGCAGTAAATAAATTAGTTCTAGGTCTTAGATGAGCGTTTTCCCGTAAAAATTCACGAGTATGTCTTTTCGGCTGAATAGGATAATCTTCCAATGAATCACCAAGCAGTTCAACAACTCTTGATTTAATTTCAAATGGCTGTTTCATATTAGGAGTATTTACTAATATTCCAGTAACTCTCATAGCACTTCCAACACGATATTTTTGAACATCTTTAAAATTATCAAGAAATTCATTTTCATAAACTACCTGAATTGTCTCAAAGAAAGTTCCATCATTTAAATTTATGAATCCGAATTCTTTTTGAGCTCGATTATTTCTAATCCACCCAAACAAGGTTACTTCTTGTTGATCCAAATCTTTAAAACTTCGATATAGTTCTCTAACTGACGTTTTCATTTACATCACTCCTTTTATAATAAAAAACGCCCTTAAACAAACGTTTAAGGACGAAAATATTTCCGCGGTACCACCTTAATTCAAAAAGCACTCAATCCTTTAACGCAGGAATACGAATGGGTCTACTTAATTCTTCCATCACTCATGGTGTTATTCATACTTATCTTATAATCTAGCTTTCACCATCCTAGAATCGCTTAATACAGTTTTAAGTATTACTTGTCCAATCATCGTTTATAAACATATAATAACAAAATTACCTAAATTGTCAATATATAAAATTACTCTTTATCCTCAATTTGAGGGGCTTCAGCAATCTTGACATTAGATATTTCCTCAAATCTCTTTCCGATTTTACTACTTGTTGTATGAATATCTTTGACGCTTTTATTAACTGTATCAATACTTCTCGATAATTTATTCCATCTCTCTTGATATCTCTTAAATTCATCACCTAATCTAATTAATTCTTCTTGAATTACCTTAGAATATTTATCTCTTTCAACATTTCTAAGTAATACTTGTACTGTGGTTAATAAACTCATTAACGTCGTAGGTGAAGCAATCCAGACTCTTTTTCTTTGAGCATAGTCAATAATATCTTGATGATAAGCATTCAATTCAGCAAAAATAGCCTCAGCCGGAATAAACATCACTGCCTGATCACTTGTTTCGGTCGGAATTATATATTTTGTAGCTATATCATCAACATGTTTTTTAAGATCTGATTTGAATTTTCTAGTTGCTTCGTTTCTTAATACATCACTGGAATCTTTATCTACCATTCTTCGATAATTTTCTAATGGGAATTTAGAATCAATAGCTAAATCTCCCATTGGATCAGGAACATGTAATAACGCATCTACAATTTTCCCATTAGACAAGGTAGCTTGTGTTTTAAATACTTTCTTATTGTTCTCCCCAAAGATAGATGTAAGGATGTGGTTTAGTTGGACTTCACCGAAAGTACCTCTTGTTTTTTTATCAGTTAAAACATGTTGTAATGAAACAACATCTGTTGATAATTTTTCAATGTTTTTCTGTGCTTCATCGATTTTTGTAAGTCTCTCAACGATATTTGTGAAGGTTTTATTTGTTTTATCAAATCCCTCATTTAAGCGATATTCCACCTTTTTGTTAATTCTTTCCATCTGTTCTTCAATCTTAACATTTAAAGATTGGAAACTATCTAAAATATCTTTATTTAATCCTTCTTTAAATTCATTTAAATCTTTGACATTTTCCTTACTTCCCTTACCAATTGATGTTGCTATTTCAACTTTTAAGTCTCCATATTCTTTAACAATCGTGTTTGATAACTTATAGTTTTCTTCTCTTAAATTGTCTTTAATTTCATCAACCAGATTACCATCTTCTTGCTCATGTTTTCTTAAAAGAATTATTAAATTAACTATTAAAATAATTACAACAACTGCGAGTAGCGATATTATAAAAATATCCACTATACCACCTCCTTCATACATTATATCATTTTCTGTATTAAAAAAGTAGATACTATCAAAAGTATCTACTTAATGTTATTATTTAATATTTTTACCTTGATACTCAAACAAACTGCTCAATGGCTTATCATAAATTATGTTTAAAATACCCTGAGAAATTATATTAGCAATACTTAATTGAACAATCTTAGGAGATTTTTTGCTTAAGGGCAATTGTATTGTATTTGTACAAACAACTTCCTCCAAAACAGAATTGTTTATTCTATCAATTGCAGGTTTTGAGAATAGAGGGTGTGTACAGCATGCAAAGACTTTCTTCGCTCCAGCATCAACTAATGCTTGAGCAGCGGCAGTAATAGTTCCAGCTGTATCAATCATATCATCTACTATTATGGCTATTTTCCCGTCTACATCTCCGACGATTCCCATAATTTCAGCAACATTTGGCTTAGGTCTTCTTTTGTCGATAATAGCTATCGGAGCATCCATGCTTTCTCCCATATTACGGGCTCTTACAGCCCCACCGTGATCTGGAGATACTATAACTAATTCTTCATTAAAATTCTTTTCCTTAAAATACTCCACTAATAAAGGCATTGCTCTAAAATTATCAATTGGAATGTCGAAAAATCCCTGGATTTGTGCTGCATGTAAATCCATTGCAAGAACTCGAGTTGCTCCAGCAACTTCAATTAAATTAGCCACTAGTTTTGCAGATATTGGTTGTCTAGATTTTGATTTTCGATCTTGTCTAGAATATCCATAATATGGCATTACAATATTAATATTCTTAGCAGAAGCTCTTTTCATTGCATCAATCGTAATTAATAGTTCCATTATGTTTTCATTTACAGGACTACTAGTTGGCTGAACTAAAAACACGTGATGTCCTCTAACTGTCTCCTCTAAGTTAACTCCAATTTCTCCATCAGCAAAACGGCTTAAATCAATTTTACTAAGAGGAATTCCAGAAATTCCAGAAATTTCTTTAGCTAATTTCTTATTAGCACTCAAACTAAATAATTTTACTTTTACACCATCTAAAATTGCCATTTATAAGCCCTCCAAATAATATATATTATCTATTCCGATATTACATTAACATTTTACTTATGAAATTGCAAAAATAAAATGCAACTTATAGAAAAAAGTTGCATTTTTATGTTCTCTTATTCATCTTCTAATAGATTATAGGCCTCAATTACAGCAGCTTCGATAGTATTTCGAGTTTCTTGATTAATCGGATGTGCGACATCTTTGAACTCTCCATTAGGCATTTTTCTGCTAGGCATAGCAACAAATAATCCTGCTTTTCCATCGATTATGCGTAATTCATGAACAACAAAACATTCGTCAATAGTAATCGCAGCAATGGCTTTCAGGCGATTTTGTCCATTAAACTTCTTCACTCTAACGTCTGTTATATTCATAGTACCACCTCGCATTCTCTATTATTTCTACACAATAATTATAGCACACCTAGAAAATGGTTACAAACACTATTTTTTAGGTAACTTACGGTTATCTAATTTTAGTAATAAGCTTAAAATAATCATCTTTCATTATTTCGTACACATATTTTAATTTGGATTTATCCTTGCAAATTCCAAATACCGAAGCTCCTGATCCGCTCATTAAAGCTCCGTCCAATCCTAAATCAATCATTTGATGCTTTATTTCTTTAATCTTTGGTTCTATTTCAAATGCAATTAATTCAAGAGAATTATGTAATTCTCGCGCCATTAACTCATGATTATGATTATATATTGCTGAAGTCATATTACTTATTTTCTTCTCTATTATTTCTTCTTTTTTTACCTTAGAAAAAACATCCTTAGTACTAATTTTTACATTAGGATTTACAAGTAAAATTGGTGTTTTTAATTTGTTATTTAAGAAAAATAAATCTTCTCCTTTTCCTTTTGCAACACACAGCTTATTATAAATGCAAAATGGAATGTCCGCACCAAAATCAGCCCCTAATTTAGCCATTTCATCTAGAGATAGTTTTAATTTCCATAACTTATTCAGCCCTCTTAAAGCAGCAGCAGCATCCGCGCTACCACCCGCTAATCCAGCGGCAACAGGAATATTTTTTTGAATATTGATATCAACGCCTTGTTTGATTTCAAATTCTTCCTTTAAGAACTTTGCAATTTTATAAACTATATTGTCTTTATAATCCTTAGTAATTGAAACATCAGATGTAATTACTATTTCACCTGTAGGGTTTTCCTTGAATGTAAGTAAATCAAACAATTCAATGTTAGCCATAACCATTTCTAAATCATGATAGCCATCAAATCTCTTATTCACAACATTCAAAAACAAGTTAATCTTTGCATATGCTTTTTCCTTAACCAATGAACTCACCTCATATCGTAAAAACAACTATATATCCCTATTTTACCACAATATAGTAATAAACAAAAAAACAAAGAAAATTCTTTGTTTTAATTGTTTTTAAATAGTCTTATATAGAATGTCGGATAATCTAATAAAATCACTTACACTTAAATTTTCAGCTCTTATTCTTGAATCTAGATTTAGGTCGTTAAGTAAATTTATAAGTACCTCTTTTTCAATGCCATATTTATTAAATAAATTATTAACAAGAGTCTTTCTCCTTTGAGCAAAGGAAGCTCTAACTATTTCATAAAAAAGTTCTTCTGATATAGGCTTTTGTTCAATGTTTTCAATAACACTTAACTTGACAATAGAGCTATCAACGTTAGGTGACGGTATAAAAACAGTCCTTGGAACTTTGAGTGCAATAACTGCCTTTGTTTTATATTGAATTGCAATACTTAAAGAGTTGTAATCTTTAGTACTTGGTTTAGATGTTAGCCTTTGAGCAACTTCTTGTTGGGTCATTAAAACCATCTCTTTTACAAGCATAGATTCTTCAATAATTTTAAGTATTATCGGTGTAGTTATGTAGTAAGGTAAATTTGCAACTACAATAACCTTGTCGTAAGTAATATTTAACTCAACTATGTCTGAATCTATATCACATTTTAGGAAATCTCTGTTAAGTACTGTTAATTTATCAGTGCTAAATACTTCTTTTAAGATTTGTACTAATTCTGCATCAATTTCGTAAGCTAAAACATGTTTAGCTTTATCCAATAAATGCTCTGTCAAACTACCTAGTCCTGGTCCAATTTCAACAACTAATGTTTCGCTAGTTATTGATGGTATTTGGACAATTTTATTTAAGATATTCTGATCAATCAAGAAGTTTTGTCCATACTTCTTTTTTATATGAAAATCATGTTTATCAATAATGTTTTTTGTTCTTGAAACAGTTCCTACTTTTGACATAATATCACTTCCCTAAAATCTCATTAATTTCATCTATTGTTATACCAAACATATTCAATTTATTTAGTAGTGTTTTCCCATTATTTAAGCCAATTCCCAGCTTTTCACCCAGTTCTAATCTAAGGCGCTTTGAGTTAAGTTTTCCCATAAGATTTAAACTATACAAATCACCTAGTTCTATCATCTTTTTATTATCTGTTTTTGTAGAATAAAATGATGATAATGCTTCAATAATTTTATCTCTATTTGCGTGTTCAATTCCAACTTTAGTTCCATTTTTATTTATACAATCTTTTTTGTTCATAAATGCATGTTTTGTAATACCAACTCTGTTATTAATAATTCTTCTTATTCTCTCCCCTTGATAATCAGGGTCTAACAGTAATATCAGTCCTCTAGACTCATTTAAACTCTTTAATTCAAGGAGTGTACTTTCACTAATTTCACTCCCATTTGTAATATATACATCCATATTTGGATATATAGCTTTTATTTTTGCAAGGTCATGGTATCCTTCGACCACCACGACCTCTTTAATTTCATTATTCAATGATACCATTCTCCTTAAAATATGATACTTGGTTTCTTAATTCTTCTGGAATATCTATTTGTTGGGGACATTTTGGGATACATTCTCCACAATCAGTACAAAATTCTGAGGTTTTATCATCTTTTTTTAAGGTGCCGAATGCCCATTTTATGTGATTAGTATTTTTATACATTGAAAACGAGTTAAATAGTCTAAAATTCGCCGGAATATCTACCCCGTTAGGACAAGTCATACAATAATTACAACTTGTACAATCTACTTTCGATAAATCCAAAATTTCTTTTCTAACTAACTTAATAATCCCTTGTTCTTCATCATTTAATGGTGCAAAATTGGAAAAAGTCTTAATATTATCTTTAACTTGTTCCATTGTTGTCATACCACTAAGAATTACTTTTACGTTAGGCAGTGATCCTACCCATCTAAAAGCCCAAGAAGCAATAGATGCCTCCTTGTCTATATTATTAAATATTTTTTCAATCTTATCGTTAAATTTAACTAATCCTCCACCTTTAACTGGCTCCATTACAATAACTGGTATTCCTTTTTCAGTTAAGATATGATAACCTTCAATACCTTGTTGATGATCTATATCCATATAGTTAAGTTGAATTTGAACAAAATCCCAAGGGTATAAATCTGCCCATAGCTTAAATGCAGCAAGATCATCATGAAAACTAAACCCAATTCTATGTAATTTTCCCTCTTTTTTGAATTTCTCTAATTGTTCAAAAACCTTAAATTCTTCAATTTGCTTAATTCTGTCTTTATTGACAGCATGAATTAAATAGAAATCGAAATAATCTACTCCACATTTTTCAAGTTGTTCATGAAAAATCCTACTAATATCCTCTTCATTTTTACATTCCCAAAGAGGCAATTTATCAGCTAGATAAAAGGTTTCCCGTTTATATCCTTTAATAATCTCTCCAACAACTAGTTCGCTTTTTCCACCATGATAAGGATATGCAGTATCAAAATAATTTACACCCTTAGAATATGCATAATCCATCATTCTTTTTGCTTCTAATTTATCAATTTCTCCATCGATAGTAGGAAGTCTCATACATCCAAACCCTAATAATGATGCATCAATATCCAAATTCTTCATTTTTCTTTTTTCCATAATCATTATCCTTTAAAATACTTGGATTTTATATTCGGTTTTACAATTATTTCTATTGCTTGCTTAATTACTTCAATATTTAAGTTCCCTGAATTAGCTTCTTCTCCATCCATATTCCATTTATGATGATGATCAGTATATATTTTCAATCTTGAAGTTCTAAAACGATGTACAAAAGGTAACATTCTCGGACCTAGAGCTACAGATAAAAAGTATAGTAAATTGTTAAAGAAAGGGATATACCTGTATAATATTACATCCACATACCCATCATCTAATACGGGTCTATTTACGAAATCAAACCCAGCTATTTTTTGCGAATTTACAACTAAAATCAAAGAAAAATATCCTCTAAATGTTCCTTGATCATGGACTATCTTTGTTTTAATCATTGGGATAGTAAAGAATTCTTTGATTCCTGTAATTAAATATGCAAAATATCCAAAATATTTCTTTAATCTAGAATCAGTAACATAAGATATATCAACATATGTCCCGATTGCTGTTACATATAGGAAATATCCATTATTACTTTTTGCTATATCCATTTTAACCGGTACACCTTCCAGTATAATATCAACTGCTTTGCTTACTTTTTTAGGTATTTTCAATGTTGCAGCTAAGTCACAAGCAGTTCCAGAAGGAATATAACCTATTCTGGGTTTATACTTTGAGACAGCCATTCCATTAATACATTCATGTATAGTTCCATCTCCACCTGAAATAACAAGAAGATCATATTTATCTTCACAGACTTGTTTTGCTAAAGAAATAGCATGTTTTGATCTTTTTGTAGCAACTACGTCTACTTCATATCCAGCTTCAGTTAATCTAGAAATGACATAATCTAGATGATTAATAAAATCCTTTTTTCCACTTTCTGGATTATAAATAATCTTACATCTTTGCATAATATCACCTTCTTCAGTTAATAACATTATAACATAATTGTATACATAATTGTTAAATACTAATTTAATAAAGAAAAGACTGTGAAATCGCTATTTCATAGTCTTTTTAGTTATAATATTAATGAATTCAATCTATCAATGCTTGAGCAGCAGTTATAATAGCAGTTTTATATACATCTTCAGCATTGCACCCTCTAGATAAATCGTTTACTGGACTATTTAATCCTGCCAAAATAGGTCCTATTGCTTCGAAATTACCTAATCGTTGCGCAATCTTATATCCTATATTACCAGAATTTAAATCTGGGAAAATGAATGTATTTGCATTTCCTGCAACTTTACTGCTAGGATATTTCTTTAATCCAACACTTGGAACAAACGCGGCATCAAATTGCATTTCCCCATCTATTTCATATCCTGAATTGCTTTCTTTAGCTATTTTTGTAGCCAAAGCCACTTTTTTGCTTTCATCTGTTTCTGCACTACCGTTAGTTGAGAACGATAACAAAGATACTTTTGGTACAATTCCAAACATTTCGGCTGCTTTAGCCGATTCTATCGCAAACTCTGCTAATTGTTCTGCTGTAGGATTGGGATTAATAGCACAATCAGCAAAAATATACTTTTCTTCACCTTTAACCATTAAGAAATATCCAAATGTTCTTGATATTCCTGGTTTTGTTTTAATGATTTGTAATGCAGGTCTTACTGTTTCACCTGTTGAGCGAGTAGCTCCACTAACTAGTCCATCTACTTTATTCATATAAACTAACATAGTTCCAAAATAGTTTTCATTTAACAAGATTTTTCTTGCTTCATCAGTTGTTACTTTGCCTTTTCTGCGTAAAACAAAACTATCTACCATCTTATCAAAATCTTTATATGTTAATGGATCAATTATTTCACAAAGAGAAACATCAAACTTTTTAGGAATGTCATTTGCATTTCCAATTAAAATTGGCTTAAGCAAATCTTCCTTAGATAGTTTAATTGCAGCACTTAATATTCTTTCATCATGTGTTTCAGGAAACACTATTTTAAGCCCTTTTCCAGTGATTTGTTGTTTTAATTTATCAATTATATTAGCCATTTAATCACTCCTAACTCATTTAGTTTACACCATTTATGTTTTTTTTCAATTCTTTTTATATAGATTTTATTTTTTTCTAGTTTATGATAAAATAGTTTTAGGTGATTTTATGAAAAAACTAGACACAATTTTATTTGATTTAGATGGTACATTAATAGATACGAACGAAATAATTATTCAGAGTTTTATTTCATCTTTTAAAAGACATTTTCCCGATTTGTCTTTAACTAGAGAGAAAATTTCAACATTTATTGGTCCAACTTTGCATGATACTTATGGTAATTATACAAATAACCCAAAACTAATACAGGAAATGATTGATTCTTACCGTGAATTCTATGTCAAATATGAGATTGGTAATTTCAAAATCTATCCTCAAGTAGAAGATGTTGTTAAAAAATTGTATAATCAAGGATATAATTTAGGAATAGTTACATCAAAGTTTAAGGTTGCTGCATGGCCTAGCTTTACTTACTATGGATTGGAAAAGTATTTTAGTGTCTTTGTAGCATTAGAAGATGTTGAAAATCCTAAACCAGATAAGGAACCAATTGTTGCTGCATTAAGCCGTTTCCCTTCGGTTAACAGAGCAATTATGGTAGGTGATAATCAAGGTGACATACAAGCTGGTAGAAATGCAGGAATTTACTGTGCAGGAGTTGAGTGGAGTTTCAAAGGAAAAGATCATTTAATGAAGGTAAACCCTGATTTTATGTTGTCAGATATGAAAGATATCTTTAGAATTATTAAAATAATAGATGAGGAGTGAGAAAATGGATTGTATTTTTTGTAAAATTGTAAATGGTGAGATTCCATCACATAAAATTTATGAGGATAAGAATGTCCTTGCTTTTTTGGATATAACTCACGGAACTAAAGGGCATACCCTTGTTATACCAAAAAAACATGTGAAAAATATCTATGAGTTGGATGAAGAAACAATACACAATGTATTTAAGGTTGTTCCAAAAATTGCAAATGCTCTGAAAAAGGCTTTTAACCCTATTGGATTAAATATGATAAATAATAACGATAGACCACATCAGAGTGTTTTTCACTTCCATATTCATTTAATTCCTAGGTACGAAAATGATGGTATGGAGCTATCTACAGTTAATAACTATGGTAAATTTGAACCAGAATACTATAAATCATTAACTGAACTTATAATAAAAGAAATGTAAAAAGGATTCCAAATTGGAATCCTTTTATTTAGCAAAATAATTCTGTAAATGTTTTAACCATAACGCCTGTTGCTCCACCTTTTGCTGTAGAAGCAGTTCCGGCTATATCCAAGTGAATCCATTTTGTATCTTTTTTAATAAATTCTTCAATAAACGCAGCAGCAGTACTTGCCCCGGCAAGAGGTCCTCCGGTGTTTTTAATGTCTGCAACCTTGCTTTCAATCAATTTTCTATATCCGCTAGAAATAGGCATTTCCCATACTTTTTCTTTAGTTTTTACACTCGCATTCATAAACTCTTTTAAGAAATCTTTATCATTTGTGAACGCACCAGTAAATTCGTGTCCAAGAGCAGCAACCATTGCCCCAGTTAATGTTGCAGTATCGATAACTTTTTTTGCTCCTTCTTTTTGAGCAAACCATACTGCATCAGCTAAAGTAAGTCTTCCTTCTGCATCTGTTGAGATAATTTCGATTGTTTTTCCACTTGCTGCAGTTAAAATATCATCAGGCACAATTGCTCCGTCTCCGATTCTATTATCTGTTGCTGCAACAATTGCCATTACATTAGCTTTTAGCTCTAATCGAGCAATTGCTTCAATAGCTCCTAATACAGCAGCTGATCCAGCCATATCCACTTTCATTCCAGGCATACTTTTAGATGTTTTTAATGAATATCCTCCAGTATCATACATAACGCCCTTACCTACTAAAGCAGTTGGATCATCAAATTTGTCTTTTCCTTGGTAATTAACAAAAATTAATTTAGGTTCGTCTAAACTTCCTTTGTTTACCCCTAGGTAAGCTCCCATATTCATATCTTCAATCTCTTTTTTATTATAAATTTTAACAGAAAGATTATCATATTTTTCTAGTTTCAAAGCATAATTAGCTAAATCAGAAGCATTAAGATAATTATAAGGTGTATTAACTAAATCACGTGCATGATTTATACAATCTCCATATATATAGCCTTTTTTCACTACTTCGTAAATGTTTGTTTCTCCATAATAGAAGAAGTTTTTATCTTTATCTTCTTTTTTTGATTTAAATTTTGTGAAATTATAGTTTTCAGTTAATATCTTTTCTGACAACTCTTGCATAATTTCTAAATATGCGCCATTTTGAAAAGAATCAACAATTATACAATTATCTTCTTTTAATTTCGCAATATTAGTAAATATTTTTTTCCTTTTTTTCGTATCTTCTAAAGCTTTTAAATTTACAACATGAAGCCTCTTTGATTTCAATTTTCCCAGAGTATATATAGTGGTAAATGGCTCAGTTGTTAATTCTTCTAGTTTATTATCTATCATTTTATTAATTGCTTTTACAACATCATTTTCTAAATTATTAGTTATTACAATATCATTTATTTCTTCTGCTAAATTAAATTCCTTTTGTTCTTTAATGTCTGTCATAATTCCTCCTATTTTATGATATCTGTTTTCATGTAAGGTATTAATACTTTTGGTATTACAATTGTACCATCTTCTTGTTGGAAGTTTTCTAATATTGCAACAACAGTTCTCCCAACAGCTAGCGCTGAACCGTTTAATGTGTGAACATATTCGGGTTTTTCGGTCTTGCTTCTTTTAAACTTAATATTTCCTCTTCTTGCTTGGTAATCTTCAGCATTTGAGATACTTCCTATTTCACGATAAGTGTTATAAGAAGGTAACCATACTTCTATATCATATGTTTTTCTCATTGAAAAACCTAAATCTCCAGTGCATAACTTAACTACTCTATATGGTATGTTAAGTAATTTTAATACTTTTTCACTATTTTCAAGCATTTTATCTAGTTCAGTATTTGAATCTTCTGGAGTGGTGAATTTAATTAATTCAACTTTATTAAATTGATGGACCCTAATAATTCCTCTAGTATCCCTTCCTGCACTACCTGATTCTTGTCTAAAGGCAGTAGTAAAAGCACAATACTTAATCGGCAATTCATCAACTTCTAATATTTCATCTCGATGATAATTAATTGTCGGAACTTCTGCGGTAGAATTTAGATATAAATCTCTTTTATCAACCACTTTAAATGCATCGTCTTCAAACTTAGGAAATTGTCCAGAAGCCACCATTGATGCTTTATTTATTATATATGGAGGAATTGTTTCAATATATCCGTGTTCTAATACATGCAAATCAATCATAAAATTGATTAGTGCTCTTTCAAGTCTTGCCCCTAATCCTTTATAGATAACAAAGCGACTTCCTGATATTTTACTTGCTCTCTCAAAATCTAATATATCCAGTCTTGTAGCCAAATCCCAGTGAGGAAGTGGTTTAAAATCAAAAGTTGGTACATCTCCAACAGTCTTCATTAATTGGTTATCCTCTTCATCATTTCCAATAGGAACATCCTCATTAGGTATATTTGGAGTTCTTAATAACTCTGAATGAATAAATGTTTCAATGTTACGTAATTCATCCTCAAAGTTTTTTATTTCTTCACCGATGTTATCAACTTTTTTCAATATTTCTGAAACATCTTTACCTTCGCGTTTATATAACCCGATTTTTTTACTTGTTTCATTTCTTAAAGCCTTAATTTTTTCTACTTGAGCAATAATTTCTCTTCTTCGCTCGTCTTTCTTAACTAAGTCATACAAATATGAGAAATCACCATTTCTTCTGTTTAATAAATTTACATAATAATCTGTCTTTTCTCTAATTAATTTTAAATCTAGCATCACTGTAACCTCCTCTAAAAAAAATAAAAATCACCCTTAATTTAAGGGCGACTTATTTTCGCGGTACCACCTTATTTAGGGGTTTCCCCCTATCTTGAGTGTTTTTTAACGGGAACAACCCGGGGAATATTAATCCCACTCAGAGGTAGATTTCATACGTATATCTTTATTAGCTCTCACCATTGCTAACTCTCTTAAAAAGATAGTTGTATTACTTAGCCTCATCAGCGTATTTCTTGTCTTGATAATAACAAAATATCACAATTTTGTCAATCAATTGATTACCTATTTAAAGCGATTTTTATAGTTAACAAAAACAGACACTAATTTAGTGTCTGTTTAAATGTTGGTTATTCTTTAGAATCAACCTCAATTGGTGCTTCTTGAGTGTTTACTTCTTCTAAATCAGTTTCTTCATCTTCATGTTTAGGAACAACGGCTATTGTAGCCACTTTATGTCCTTCATTTAATTTAATTAAACGAACTCCTTGAGTAGATCTTTTAGATGTAGCAATTTGTTCTATTGGTAATCTAATAATCATTCCTTTAGTAGTTGTTATAATTAAATCTTCATCTCCTGAAACACTCTTAAGTTTAGTAAGTTGTCCATTCTTTTCGGTAATATTCAGTGTTTTAACACCTTTTCCACCACGGTTTTGTTGTCTATATTCATCTACAATAGTTCTCTTACCATAGCCATTTTCCGTTACTACAAGTATTTGATTTTCATCATCTGTAACTATTGTGAATCCAATTACTTCAACTGGTTCACTAATTAAGATTCCTCTAACTCCACTAGCAACTCTTCCCATATGACGAACTGTAGTTTCACTAAATCTTATTGCTTTACCATTTGAGGCCCCTATAATCACGTCTCTAGTGCCATCAGTTAATCTAACTGCGAGCAATTCATCACCCTCACGAAGATTAATAGCTTTGATACCCGATGTTCTTATGTTTTTAAAATCCGATACTGGAGTTCTTTTTACTACTCCTCGTTTTGTTGCAAAGAATAAATAATTTTCACTTTCAAAATCATCTATTTTAGCCACTGCAGCTAACGTTTCTCCATCATCTAAATTCAACAAGTTAACAATTGGTAATCCTTTTGATGTTCGTCCATAATTAGGAATTTTGTATCCTTTCATTTTATAAACTCTACCCTTGTTAGTAAAGAATAGTATAAAGTCATGAGTTGATGAATTGATAATATGCTCAACAACATCATCTTCATTTGTTTTAATTCCTGTCATTCCTTTACCACCACGGTTTTGTGATTTATATACATCTGTATTCATTCTTTTACAATATCCACTCGATGTGATTGTAATCATGATGTCTTCTACAGGAATTAAATCTTCATCTTCAATATCTAAATCAATTGATAAGCTTATAATTGATCTTCTTGGGTCTGAAAATCTTTCTTTAATATCTATTAATTGTTCCTTAATTATTTCATATTTTTTCTCTTCATGAGCTAATATATATTCTAAGCTCTCAATTGTGCTTGTTAATTCTTTTAATTCTTTTTCTAATCTTTCTCCCTCAAGCCCTGATAATCTTCTTAAACGCATTTCTAAGATAGCTTTAGCTTGTTCTGAAGACAATTCAAAGCGACTGATTAACTGAATTTCAGCGTCATCATATGACTCTCTTATTGTTTTAATAACTTCATCAATTTGTTTTAAAGCTTTTAATAATCCTACTAAAATATGAGCTCTAGATTTAGCTTTTCTTAACTCAAAAGCCGTTTTTCTAGTTAAAACTACTATTTGGTGATTTACGTAGTGAACTAAAGATTCTTTAATAGGTAATACTTTAGGTTGATTATTAACCAAAGCTAACATATTAATACCAAAAGTTGTTTGAAGAGGAGTATATTTATATAAATTATTTAATGTAACATCTGCATTAATATCTCTTCTTAATTCAATAACTACTCTAATCCCTTTACGGTTAGATTCATCTCGTAAATCAGTAATTCCTTCAATTCTTTTTTCTTTTGCTAGTTCTGCAATCTTTTCTATTAAGCGAGATTTATTTACTTGATATGGTATTTCTGTGATAATTATCGACTTTTTACCACTTCTAGTTTCAATTATTTCAGTTTTAGCTCTCACCTTAATAGAGCCATTTCCTGTCTCATAAGCTTTTCTTAATCCTGTCATTCCCATAATTGTTCCACCGGTTGGGAAATCTGGACCTTTAATATATTGCATAAGCTCATCAGTAGTTATATCATTATTTTCAATATATGCTAAGATTCCATCAATTACTTCTCCTAAATTATGAGGAGGAATATTAGTTGCCATCCCAACAGCTATTCCTGTTGATCCGTTAACTAATAAATTCGGGAATTTAGATGGAAGTACTGAAGGTTCACTTTCAGATCCATCATAATTATCAACAAAATCAATTGTATCTTTTTTAAGATCAGCTAACATCTCAGATGTTATTTTATGCATTTTAGCTTCTGTATAACGCATTGCAGCTGCGCCATCTCCGTCTATTGATCCAAAGTTTCCGTGCCCATTTACTAAAGGATATCTATAGCTAAATGTTTGTGCCATTCGTACCATAGCGTCATAAATTGCTGTATCACCATGAGGATGATATTTCCCCATAACGTCTCCGACAATACGAGCTGATTTCTTATATGTTTTTTCTGGATAAACACCTAATTCTTCCATTCCATATAATATTCTTCTATGAACAGGCTTCAACCCATCTCTAACGTCTGGCAAGGCTCTTGCTACAATTACACTCATTGCGTAACTTAAAAAA
>DAOWHG010000065.1 GCA_030641535.1 Mycoplasmatota bacterium
TGCCACAGAGACGAGCTTTATAGGAAACTATGAAGGTGGAACGGGTAAACCCCGCAAGCTAGAAACCCAAACTATGGTAGGGGCACTTTGATTCGGTAAATGAACTGATGAAGAGACGTATTTATACGTAGATAAATGGTTGCCACCCTTTTATTAGGGTACAGAACATGGCTTACATGGTATTAATTTAAAAAAGACGCATTTATGCGTCTTTTCTTTTGTTTTATATTGGTATTTATCCTACAACGTTGTCATAATTTATTACACTATCATCAATATTCATCTTACTTTGAATATATCTGCCATTATTGACTGCCAAAAATCTAATAGTTTGAATAAACAAGATATATCCTAAATACATACTAAATAGTCCTGTCAGAATAATTCCAAAAAAGACTCCAACTAACAAAATTAACAAGTATCCAACTCCGAGACTTCCGATTATCCAAATAAATAATACAACATATACAAACCTCTTTACGTTATTATGAACAAACTTCTCCCATTTAATACAAAATTGTACATCATCAAGTTTATTTAAGTAATTTTGGAAAAAATAAAATAAATTCATATAATCAACTCCTTACTTGTATTTATTATATCATAATATATAATATAAAAGAGGTGATTAGATGAAAATTGTTATTTCGCCAAGTAAAACACAAAATCCTAATAAATCATCGTATTTAAACAACAAAGAAGTAATTTACATAAAAGAACATAAAAGAATTCTTTCTCTATTAAATAAATTGAGTAAAGAAGATCTAAAAAAGGTAATGAAAATCAAAAATAGCCTTCTTGATATTACTTATGATAACATTAATAATTACTCTAAACTAGGCACTTTTCAAGCTTTTGAGAGTTTTAACGGACTAGTTTATAAAGGATTAGAGAAACAACTTTATAAATCAGAAGAATATAACTATATTGAATCCCATATAATAATTCTTGATGCCCTCTATGGGATATTAGAAGCAGGAACTTTGATAAAGCCGTATAGATTGGATATGAAAATGAAAATCGGTGTAAACCTCTATAAACATTGGAATATAGATAGTTACTTCAAAGACGAGTTAGTTATTAATCTAGCGTCAAACGAATTTAGTAAGATGTTAACCCTAAAGAATCTTGTTAATATAAAGTTCCTACAATATAAAAATAATAGCTATATTAATCAAGCAACTTACTCAAAACAAGCAAGAGGATTGTTTCTAAACTACCTCATTCTTAATCAAATGACTAATATTAATAATATGTTGCAATTCAGTGAACAAGGCTATAGTTATAACACTGAGTTATCTGATGAATTTAACATAATTTTCTCTAGAACCATTTAACGGCACAAATGTGCCGTTTTGTTTTCAGATAGTAATCTTTTTTATTGCAATAATCATAAATATAATGTACAATGAATTAGCGTTAAAGAGGAGGTGTAAATATGAGTCAAAAAATCGATTTTGAAGCAATTAAAAAAAGACAGAAAAATATTCGTAATTTTTCTATTATTGCTCATATTGACCACGGAAAATCCACTTTAGCAGACCGTATATTAGAACTTACTAATGCCATTTCAAGCAGAGAGATGAAAGATCAATTGTTAGATTCTATGGATTTAGAAAGAGAACGTGGAATTACAATTAAGCTTAACGCTGTTGAAATTAAATATACATCTAAGAATAATGAGGAATATACCTTCCATTTAATTGATACTCCAGGACATGTCGACTTTACGTATGAAGTTTCAAGAAGTTTAGCTGCTTGTGAAGGTGCAGTATTAGTAGTAGATGCTGCTCAAGGTATCGAGGCTCAAACATTAGCTAATGTTTATTTAGCAATTGATAATGACTTAGAAATACTACCTTTAATAAATAAAATTGACCTACCAAGTGCCGACCCAGAAAAAGTTAAAATTGAAATAGAAGATATAATAGGTTTAGATGCTAGTAATGCTGTTTTAGCTAGTGCAAAAGAGGGAATTGGGATTGAAGAGCTTCTTGAACAAATTGTCGATTTAGTTCCAGCACCAATAGGTGATCCTGAGGCACCATTAAAAGCCTTAATATTTGACTCTTATTACGATGCTTACAAAGGAATTATTCCAAGTGTTAGAATAGTTGATGGAGTATTAAGAAAAGGCGATAAAATTAAAATGATGGCTACAAATGCCACTTATGAAGTTATTGAGGTTGGAGTTTTTACTCCAAAAGAAGAAAAAAGAGACTATTTAGGACCTGGAGATGTTGGATTCTTAACTGCTTCAATTAAAAATGTTGAAGATGTAAGAGTTGGAGATACAATTACTTTTGTAAATCCAGAAGCAGAAGAACAACTTCCTGGATATAGAACCTTGAATCCAATGGTATTTTGTGGAATGTTTCCAATTGATTCAAGTCAATATAACGATTTAAGAGAATCATTAGGTAAATTAAAGCTAAATGATGCATCTCTTATCTTTGAACCAGAGACTTCTCAAGCCTTAGGGTTTGGATTTAGAACAGGATTCTTAGGTTTATTACATATGGAAATCATTCAAGAAAGAATTGAAAGAGAATTCAATATTCCGCTAATTGCGACTAGCCCAAGTGTTATCTATAAAATCTTTTTAACTGATAATACAATGATTCTAATTGATAATCCTAGTGATTTACCCCCTATTCAAAGAATTGAAAGAATAGAAGAACCGCTTGTTGTAGCGACTATATTAACTCCAGAAGAGTATGTTGGAAATATTATGGAACTTTGTCAATATAAAAGAGGTTCATTCATCGATATGAAGTATCTTGGTGAAACAAGAGTGCAATTGACTTATCATATGCCATTACTTGAGATTGTTTATGATTTTTTCGATAAGTTAAAATCTTATTCAAAAGGTTACGCATCATTTGATTATGAATTTTATGATTATCAAGCAAGTAAGCTTGTAAAAATGGATATCTTACTAAATGGTGAAATAGTAGATGCATTAAGTATTATAGTTCACAATGATTTTGCCTTCAAAAGAGGCAAAGCTATGACTCAAAAACTAAAAGAGATTATTCCAAGACATATGTTTGAAGTCCCTGTCCAAGCAGCAATAAATAACAAAATTATTGCTAGAAGCACTATAAAGGCAATGCGTAAAAACGTTTTAGCTAAGTGCTATGGTGGAGATATAACTCGTAAGAAAAAATTACTTGAAAAACAGAAAAAAGGTAAAAAGAAAATGAAAAGTATTGGTAGTGTAGAAATACCACAAGAAGCTTTTCTAACTGTTTTGAAACTAGATGATTAACAATAGTTAGTAAAAAAGCCCTTAATTAAGGGCTTTTTCTTTATATAGATTTAAGTTTACTGTAACTTTGCTAGGTTTTTTTCAAAAGCATCTAAATGTTTCATTGACGCATCTCTAAGTGAAATAAATACAGCTTCAATATCATCTGGAAGATCATATTCTAAAAATTCATTATACATTGCGATATTTATTATTTCTGCATAAACACCAGTTTCAAAAGCTTCATTAACACTTTCAATAACAATTAAATGGTCTACTGCAGTATTTTCAGGAATATCTAATTCATATACATCATATAAGGGTAGAAGCATTTCAATATGACTACCTTCAGCTACAATTATATTTGTGAATGGCTTAGTAACATCAAAATTTGCGATTATATACTCATATTCTGCTTGAGCACTATACTCATCTTGGATTGAATATAACAACATATCTTCTACGGTAAGAGTCTCTGAACTAAGCGCTGCACTTGCTCCCCAAGTTAAATCTGCTAATAATATTAATTCTTCTTCAATATCTATTTGTTGTATAATTTCTTCTTCAGCAACTATTTCTTCAATAATTATCTCTTCAATTTCTAATAAACCAATTTCATCTGTCTCTTCACATCCGGTTAAAGTTAATGTGAATAATAGTGAAAGTAATAATACGATATATTTCTTCATTTATGTTTCCTCCTTTGGTAAATTTAACTCAATTATATTATCTCAATGTGTTATAGGTATGATAGTCTTGTGAAAGTTTCATGAGAACATCGAAATATAAAAAAAAACAAATTTAATGCTAATTTTATGACTTTCTGTGCTAAAATTATAAACGAGGTGAAGATTATGTTAACTGCTTTATATATTCATATCCCATTTTGTGACAAAGTGTGTACATACTGCGATTTTCATAAAGAAATCGCCTCTTTAAATAAGAAAGAAAAGTATCAATTTTCTTTAATTCAGGAATTGCAAAATCATCAATTTGAGTATAATGACTTAAAAACAATCTATATTGGAGGAGGAACTCCCTCAAGTTTACCGTTAGATCTATTAGAGGAACTTTTTATAAACATAAACAATATGATTGATGTAAATGAATTAGATGAATTCACTATTGAAACTAATCCAAATGATATAACTTTTGAAATGGCGCAGTTGTTCAAAAAATATGGAATCAATCGTGTAAGTCTTGGAGTTCAAACATTCAATAAAGACCATTTAGCTTTTTTAGGAAGAACCCACTCCAAAAAAGATGTTATTACAGCGATAGATAATCTTAAGAAATGTAAAATTGATAATATAAATATCGATATGATATTTTCACTTATAAATCAAACAGAAGAAGAATTGAATGAAGATTTGAAAGAAGTGGTTAATTTACCGATTAAACACATCTCTTATTACTCATTAATCCTCGAAGAAAAGACAAAA
>DAOWHG010000034.1 GCA_030641535.1 Mycoplasmatota bacterium
CTTCTAAAAAAATCGAATTCATAAATTGGTGAAATACCAACAAAACTATCAACAACTAAAAGTCCTTGTGATATTACTAGGTCATGATTATATGGAGTAATTTCAATGTCTACAGTTTCTGTTCCTCTTGACACCTCAATAACAGTGTCTTCACCATCAATATTATTATTAAAACTAGTAGCAACATCTAGCCATGTATTCACTACAATACCATCTATGGTCAAAATTACATCGTCTTCAAGCAGTCCAGCTTTACCAGCCAAGGTTTCAGGATTAACTTCACCTACTACTAAATCATTTACTACTCCTTCTTTACTATGAAAACCTGCTGTGTAAAAGAAAACTACTGGAGTAATATATATTGGTTCTTCTTCCTCACCATCACGTATTACTATAAATTCAACCATTCTATCTGTAGGGTTCATATCTAATGCTTCAGATATATCATCCCAATTATATACATTAACTCGGTCAATACTAATAATTTCATCGCCTTCTAAAAGCTGTTCCGCCGCAGGATAATCAGGTTCAATTGCTCCTACAACAGTGTTATCAGCATTAGGAAATCCAACAATTAAGTTGACCAATATAAAGATAAAGAACGCTAAAACGAAATTCATGAAAGGTCCAGCAAACATTGCTAAGAATCTTTGCATTTTTGTTTTCGAATCAAAGCTTCTTTCAACCGGTGCAATTTGCAACTCCCGATTCTTGAATACATAAAAGGCATCTCGCTTCACAGTGTAATCATTTAACTGTAACGGTTCGTTGTTTTTACCTTTAAGATCTACGTTATATACAGTAACTTTTTCAAACTGTTCATACTTTTCGTTTTCATGGTCAATAATGATTTTTTCGACATTACTAAAGTCATCAAAAACCAGTCTTACAACTTGCCCTTCTTTAACAATTTCATCCTGGATTTCTTCTCCAGCCATCATAACATACCCACCTATGGGAATTAATCTTATACAATATAATGTTTCATTAATTCTTTTGCTCCATAAAATGGGTCCCATACCTATACTAAATTCATGACATAGAATATTGGCTCTCTTTGCCATGATAAAATGTCCTAATTCATGGATTAATATTACTAATCCTAAAACAAAAATAAATACTACAATATTAAATATAACCATAATCTTCACGTCCTCTAACTATACTTTCTTAAAATATAGTCCTTTACTTTCAAGTCTCTGTCTAATATTTTTTTTAGAGTGATGTTTAAATCATTCTCAAATTTATCCAAACTCTCTCTAATAATTTCTTCTATTTGTAAAAAGGTAATTTTACCATTTAAAAATAAACTTACAGCAGCTTCGTTTGCAGCGTTTAAAGTTGCAGGATTCAATCCTTTACTAATCCCTGCTTCAATTGCCATTTTCAATAACGGATATATTTCATAAGATAATTCTTCAAAATGAAGACTACCTAGTTTAACTAAATCCAGAGAAGTTCCATTATATGGAGTTCTATTTGGATAACTAAGTGCGTAATTAATTGGTACTCTCATATCTGGATTTCCAAGATGAGCTATTACAGATGTATCATTAAATTCAACTAAAGAATGAATTATACTTTCACGGTGCAATACAGTTTTAATTTTATCGTAACTAACATCAAACAAATAATGTGCCTCAATTACTTCAAGCCCCTTATTCATCATTGTTGCTGAATCAATCGTTATTTTTGCTCCCATCGACCAATTAGGGTGATTTAAAGCATCTTTAACTGTTACATTTTCAAGTTCTTTTCTAGTTTTATCTCTAAAACTTCCACCCGAAGCAGTAATAATTATATTCTTAATTGTTGAACTATCTTCATTTTTTAAACATTGCATAATTGCTGAATGTTCACTATCTATCGGGATAAGCTTAACTTTAAATTTATCCAACAAATCATTAATTATTTCTCCACCAATAACTAAAGTTTCTTTATTCGCAAGAGCTATGTTTCTTCCTTTTTTTATGGCGTTTATTGTTGGCTCAAGTCCAATACTACCAACAACTGCATTTACTACTAGGTCTTCCCCTAAATCTCCATAAATTGCAGTCTTAATTAACCCATCATTCCCATATCCGTATTCAACATTCGGATACAGTTTTTCTAATTTATTAACATCTTCTCTTTTACCCATACTAACATATTTCGGGCTAAATTCCTTAATGATATCCTTCATTTTTTCAAAATTTGAATTCCCTGATACAGCTACTACATTATACTTCCCTTTAGATTTTCTTACAATATCTAAAGTTTGCATTCCGATATTTCCAGTTACTCCTAATATAAATAGATTCACAACAGACCAACTACTTCACTTATAAGAACTAAAATAATTGCTGCTAATATTGCAGAATCAAACCTGTCCATTACTCCTCCATGCCCGGGAAATAGATTGCTAAAATCTTTAATCCCATATCCTCTTTTCATTTTCGAAGCAACTAAATCTCCAACTTGTCCAAATACAGAAATAGTAAATATTAAAATAATACTATTCCAGATATTTAAATTAATATTACCAATTGCTTCTAAATCAAATAAATAAATATATCCAACAGCGAATAAGATTGCGAAGAATACTCCACCTACAGCTCCTTCAATAGATTTTTTAGGACTAATCTTCACAGCTAAACGATGTCTTCCAAAATTAATTCCGACATAATATGCGAACATATCTGTCATTGTAGTTATGATAAATAGAAATCCGATAATTTCAAGCGACATATATCTTAAAGCACTTAAGGCACTAAACCCAATTACAGGATAAAGAATCACCATTAAGAATCTTCCAAAATCATCAGTCTCAAATTTATCTTTTACAACAAGAAGCAATGCTCCAACTGTAATAACTGTTATCAATGCATAAAATACCCACTCAAGATCAAGTAAGTTTTTATAATGATAGCTGATTAAAAAGAACATAACTGCACTTAATAACATCTCGACTATCATAATTACTCGAGGAGAGTTAGATTTAATCTTAAACATCTTGAATAATTCATAAACAGCAATTATACCAAGCAATCCTAAAACTATATCCAATACCCATCCACCAATAACAAATACTGGAACAAAAAATATAACTAGAAAAATCGCAGTAGTTACTCTAGGTTTCATTATTTTTTCTCCTTAATTCCGCCAAAACGACGATTTCTTTTTTGAAAATTATCTAATGCTTTAAGCAGTTCTTTTCTTTTAAATTCTGGCCAAAGTTTTTTCGTGAAATATAATTCACTATAAGCAAGTTGCCATAATAAATAGTTGCTAATTCTTAACTCACCAGATGTTCTAATTAACAAATCCAATGGTGGTAAGTCTTTTGTATATAAATGATTATCAATCATTTTAACATCTATGTCATCCAATTTGATTTCATCATTTTTA
>DAOWHG010000003.1 GCA_030641535.1 Mycoplasmatota bacterium
AATATATTAATCCCCAAAGATATTGTAATTGATTTTCTAAAGCTAAATTTTAAATCAGAAACTTGTTCTCTAATTCTTTCCGCCAGTTCAAATACTTGCTCTTTTGATATGTTTGGAAGTAGTAGAATAAATTCCTCCCCACCCCATCTAGAAAAAATGTCAGATTCTCTTATGTTTTTTGATAACTCCTGTGCAATTTTAATTAATACTTTGTCCCCTACTAAATGACCATATTCATCATTTATTAGTTTAAAATCATCAATATCAAAAATAATAACTGATAATTCTTCTTCGTATCTCACAGCTTTTTCATAATACTTATTAAGAAAATGATTGAAAGCTCTACGATTATAGATTCCTGTCAATTCATCAATTTGACTCATATTAATTAGCTTTTCCTCTAATCTTTTTTTCTCTAATATTTCTTTTTCTAAAATGTCTTTTGTAGTTATTGATTTTTGTAGGTCTTCAAGCATTTCATTAAATGAATCTGTAAGATGTCCAAATTCATCTTTAGTTTGTTTTTCAAGTCTGATATTTAAATCACCCTGACCAACTCTTCTTGTAAAATCAATCAAAGATAGAAGAGGTTTAGTCATGATGTGCGACAACAATAATGATATCAATGCAACTATCAAAATTAAAAAAATACTTCCATATATTAGTGTAGTTACTCCAACCTTAGCAGATTGCATAGCTATATCTCTCTCAATAGAAAATATAACACTCCAACCTTCTCCTTGATTACCAGATACTTGGTCAATAGACTCATAAATTCCTCCAAAATCTACCCCCGTAGTCCTAAATGTAATCTGAATAGGTGCAATCCCAACTAACATATCAATATCATCAATTTTAGAATGGAACATATTTAATTCTTCGTCTAATAAATATGGTAATACTTTATCATCTACAGATTCTGTAAGTGGTATAATTCCTTCTTCACTTACAATTAATCCTTTTGTTCTTACTACTTGATATTCTCCATCATCACTAATCTGTTGCATTGATAAAATTTTATTAGTTAAAATCTCTTCAATATTATAATTTACTTTTAGAATTCCAATAAATTCATCCTGTTCATTAAATATCGGGACAACAACTCCTAATACATATCCTTCAACTGATACATCATACCCTCTATCATCCAGAAATATAATCCCATCTCCATCATTATAACTTCCTTGCCACCAATACTTTTCAAAATGAGCTAAAGTTGTTAATTTACCAGTAGTAGAAATCATTACACCATATTGATTTGTTAGGAATGCTTCACCATATAACTCAGGGCTTTTATTCTGTTGTAAACGTAAGAAATCAGAAATCTCGTTATCCGTTCTCTCGACTATAAATGGATCTTCTAAATTATTAGTATTCATCCATTGTGTATTCAAATTATCAATCAATAAATCTCTTTCATTTGCTGAAAGAGCGCTAAATTCGCTATTACTTGTCTCTAATTCAGTCTGAATAACATCTAAGGATGCTAATGTTTCAGTTAATCTGATTAATTCATATAAATCTTCTTCAATTTGATTGGAAACAAAAAGAATTCTATTTTCAATAATCATATGAGTGTTTGCTTCTTGAATTTCATAATTAAATAAAGAATAAACAATAATAACTATTCCCGCTACTAATGTACTAACTAAAGCAATAGTTAGCGTTAATTTATACTTTAAACTCATAATTCTCCTCCAGTATTAATAATCTTATCAACAACTTGAATATAATCTAATCTAGGACTAAATCCTTCTTTTATCAAATATCCAACTTCTTCAATTTCACTTATTCTAATTGATTTTCTTCCCTCTTTACTTCGATTATAAAAATTAACAATGTATTTTGACTCTAATAAATATATTTGATCGATTGATTTAAAGTATATTAATAAAAAACTAATTCCACCATGGTTATTTACACTTTCTAAATGTTTAATTTGGTGTAAATGAATATTTGATAATGGGAAGCTTGTTTTATTGGCCGTTTCTTTAGCTTCAAAATCAATATATTTTCCTTTATAGATACCATTATAATCAGTAGTTGATGGAACCTTATAGTAAGCTTCTTTAATAACTGCCCCACTTCTTGAAGGGTAGTCAACTTTTACAATTTGAATAGGTATAGGTTTCTTGTGAATTACCGCTATATCGTGCGCTAGATAATATTCATTTGATTCATTTATTATATTCTCAAAAGACATTCCTCGATTGGAATGATTTCTTTTTGTTTTAGTGAATTGTGCTTTTTTATTAGGATAATTTATCATCTAATCACTCCCTTATAACAAATATATCATAAACAACTATGAAAATATACTTTTTTATGTTGTTAAAAATAGTGTTTAAGGATACATTTACTACTAATTATTTCATATTATGATATAATGAATAAGATTGATAGCAATTAATAATAAGGAGGTGCATTATGAGCAAAATCAAGATTTTTGCACTTGGTGGACTAGGTGAAAATGGAAAAAATATGTATTGTGTAGATATTGATAATAAACTATTTATTTTAGATGCCGGATTAAAATATCCTACACATGAACTCTTTGGAGTTGATTCAATTATTCCAGATTTTAGCTATTTAGAAAAAAATAAAAAAAGAATTGTGGGAATTTTCCTAAGTCATGGTCACGAAGACCATATTGGAGCCGTTCCAAAATTACTTAAAACAATGAATATTCCGATATATGCATCATATTTTACATTAGCAATATTGAAGGATTCTATGGTAGACCAAGGTTTAGATGTCGAAAAATTTTCATTTTTTGAAGTATCATCTAATCAAACACTTAAGTTTGATAATATAGAAATAGACTTTTACCGAGTTACTCATTCAATCCCTGAGTCGCTAGGTATCGCAATTTCTACGGTTGACGGTGTTATTGTTTATGCCCCAGACTTTACCTTTGATCAAAATGTTAAAGGTGTTTATAAAACAGAATTTGAAAAGTTATCAAAAATAGCTGGAAAAGATGTTTTAGCTTTATTAGTGGAATCTTTAGGTGCTGAAAGAATTGGGTATACTCATAATACCGAAGCACTTGATTACGCTATAAACCAAGCATTTTATCAAGCAAAAAGCAGAATTATTGTTTCTGCATTTTCAACCGATTTAGTAAGAATCCAAAAGATAATAGATATTGCTTTGAAATACGAACGAAAAATTGCGATTATTGGTAGAAAAACTCAAAGAACTGTCGATATTGCAGTAAATTTAGACTATTTGAAAATCCCTGAAGGAAAATTAATCAGTTTAAGATTTATTGACGATAAAAATAAGAATGAACTTAAAGATGCAGTTGTTTTAGTGACTGGAGATAGACATGAACCATTTTATATGCTTCAAAGAATGGTTAAAAAACTTGATAGATTAATACATATAGACAAAGAAGATACGATAATATTAATGACTCCTCCAATTCCTGGTACTGAGAAAATCGCAGCTAGAACACTAGACGTTTTATATCGTTATGATACAAATATCGTTAAAATTAATAAAGCTATTTTACCTCCTTCACACGCTAGTAGTGAAGATATTAAATTGCTAATAAACATTCTTAATCCAAAGTATATTGTTCCTGTTATTGGTGAATATAGACATCAATATGCAATGAATCATCTTTGTATCCAACACGGATATAGTGAAAAGAATGTATTTGTTATGGATAATGGAGTTGTCTTAAATATTCAAGACGGAAAAGTGGTCAATTCTAATGAAAAGATTAGTAGTGGAGACGTTTTAGTAGATGGAATCTTAGACGGTGATCTAAGCGATATCGTTCTTAGAGATAGAGAGTTGTTATCGCAAGATGGAGTACTATTAATTATCGCAAATATTGATGCTAGAAAGAAATCTGTAGTTACTACACCTGAGATAGTTTCAAGAGGTTTTATATTCATGAAAGAGAACGAAGAACTTATTAAAGAAGTAGAAAATATCTTCTACAAAGTATCTGACAAAATAATGGTTGGAAAATATATTGACTGGAGAGTATTTAGAGAAGCTCTTCGTGATGATATTAGTAAACATTTATATAAGGTTACAAAAAGAAGACCAATAATTATTCCAGTACTAATTGATACACAAACAGTAGAGTAGGCTTATGTCTACTTTTTTGTTTAGTTTCTAAAACAAATGAGCAATAATTCATATTTTAAAAATAATAAGTAAAAATGCTTTACAAAAACAGGCAAATTAGCTACAATAAGATAAGATTAAAAATTAAAAATAGGAGGATTAAAATGAAAAAATTATTAGTTTTAGTTGCTGCAATGGTATTAGTATTTACATTAAGTGCATGTAATGATACTGCAGATGAAAACACATTACCGGATCCAAATGAAGGAGCAACTTCTTTTGAAATTGCTTTAGTTACTGACATTGGAACTATCGATGATGGATCTTTTAACCAAGGTGCATGGGAAGGTTTAGTTGAATATGCAGTTGAACATCAATTCACTCATAAATATTACCAACCAATCGAAAAATCAACAAATGATTATGTTGATGCTATTGAATTAGCAATCGACAATGGTGCGAGAACTGTTGTTTGTCCTGGATATTTATTTGAAAATGCTGTTTGGTTAGTTCAAGGAGATTATCCAGAAGTAAACTTCATAATCTTAGATGGTTCACCACATAACGTTATTACTTGGGATGACGCATCAACTGCAGATGTTGATGAAACAGTTACTATAGCTGATGGAGCTATGGACTTCACTGTTGAAGACAATGTACAACCAATATTCTATACTGAACATGAATCAGCATTCTTAGCTGGTTATGCAGTTGTTCAAGATGGATTCACTGAATTAGGATTTATTGGTGGTATAGCTGTTCCTGCTGTTGTTAAATTCGGTTACGGATTTGTTCAAGGTGCAGATCAAGCTGCTCAAGATATGGGATTAGCTGATGATGCTATCAGTATTAATTTCTGGTATTCAAATGTTTTCTGGGAAACTTCAGAAGTTCAATCAACTGCCGCTGCTTGGTACACAGGTGGAACTGAAATAATATTTGCCGCTGCTGGTGGAGCTGGAGCTTCAGTTATGACAGCTGCTTCTCAAGAAGATGGATTAATGGTTGGTGTTGACGTTGATCAATCTGACGTTTCAGAAACTATAATTACTTCAGCTAAAAAAGAATTAGCTATCTCAGTATATGATACTTTAGTTGAAATTTATGGTGGTACAGGTGTCCTTGGCGTTACAGCCGTATTTGATGTTACAAATGATGGTGTTGGACTACCTCAAGATTTCTCTAGATTTGATACATTCGATCAAGCTGCTTACGATATAATCTTTGATAAATTAGTAGATGGAGATATCATAGTAGATGGAGATAATACTCAATCTTTAGCAACTATTATTGCTAAATACGATAAAGTTGAAGTTTCTGACGAAAATTAAGAAACAAATAATTAAAAACTTAGAAAAGGGAAGTAAGAAATTACTTCCCTTTTTTTATTAATTTTGATATAATTTTTTAAAGAGGTGAAAATATGGAATACGTTATAGAAATGCTTAATATCACTAAGGATTTTCCTGGAATTAGAGCCAATGATAATGTTACACTCCAATTGAAAAAAGGAGAGATACATGCATTACTAGGTGAAAACGGTGCAGGAAAATCTACTTTAATGTCTATCTTATTTGGACTATATCAACCAACAAGTGGAACTATTAAAGTACGTGGAGAAGAGGTTGTTGTAAGAAATCCTAATGATGCTAATGAAATGCAAATAGGTATGGTTCATCAACATTTTAAACTTGTCCACAATTTTACAGTTGCTGAAAATATCATATTAGGTAAAGAAGATACTAATAGAGGTTTTCTTAACATGGATGATGCAATTAAAAAAATAACTGCCTTAAGTGAAAGATATAATTTTAATATTGATGCTAACGCACTAATTTCAGATATCTCAGTAGGTATGCAACAAAGAGTTGAAATCTTAAAAATGCTCTATCGTGATGCAGAAATCATGATTTTTGATGAGCCAACTGCTGTATTAACTCCACAAGAAATAAGTGAATTAATGAAAATAATGAAACACCTTACAGAAGAAGGAAAATCTATTATCTTAATTACTCATAAACTTAAAGAAATAAAAGCTGTATCAAACAGATGTTCTGTCTTACGAAAAGGTAAGTATATTGGGACAGTTGATGTTGGTAAGACTTCTATTGAGCAAATGGCAGAGATGATGGTTGGACGAAAAGTTCTTTTTGAAGTTGAAAAAGGAGCTTCAAAAATTGGTGAATCAATCTTATCTGTTAAAAATTTAAATATGACTAATAAAGTCGGTAAGGAAGTATTAAGAGATGTCTCTTTTGAAGTTAAAGCTGGAGAGATTTTATGTATTGCTGGAATTGAAGGGAATGGTCAAACTCAATTAATTGAAGCAATTACAGGATTAAATTCACACTTCTCAGGAAATGTCTTTATCCGTGAAGATGAAATTACTCACAAATCAATTAGAAATAAAACTTTGACAGGAATTGGACATATTCCTGAAGATCGACATAAACATGGATTAGTTCTTGACTATAATCTAGGAGAAAACATGATTTTGCAATCATATTTTGATAATGAATTTCAAAATTATGGATTTTTAGATTTTGAAGCTATATCTAAACATACAAACGATTTAATAGAACGTTTTGATATCCGTATTGGTAGAGGTGAAAGAACATCTGCTAGATCAATGAGTGGAGGTAATCAACAAAAAGCAATTGTTGCCCGTGAATTTGATAGAAATCCTGACTTAATGATTGCTGTTCAACCAACTAGAGGGTTAGATGTTGGTGCTATTGAGTATATTCATAAACAATTAGTTAGATTAAGAGATGAAAATAAAGCTGTTCTTCTAGTATCATTGGAATTAGATGAGGTTTTAAGTGTTTCTGACCGTATTCTAGTAATGTATGAAGGTGAATTAGTAGCTAATGTATACCCTAAAGATGTTACTGAAAATGATCTAGGACTTTATATGTCAGGTTCTAAGAGAGGAGCAGTATAATGAATAAATTATTTAAGAAAATTATAGGATTTCCTCAATCAGAATCTGGAGAAAGCTTCTTATCATCATTTTCCGCAATATTATTTGGTGTAGCATTTGGATTCATTTTAATGTTAATATTCAATCCTTCTGAAGCATTTGAAGGTATTGGGATAATATTAACGGGTGGTTTTGAAGCAGGTAGATCATCACTCGGAACTGTTTTAGTAAACTCAGCACCGATTATCATCACAGGGCTTAGTGTTGGATTTGCATTCAAAACTGGATTATTCAATATTGGTGCAACAGGGCAGTTAACTGTTGGTGCATTCGCTGCAATATTTGTTGGTGTTAATTGGACATTTTTACCAGGTAACTTGCATTGGATAGTTGCTGTACTAGCTGCAATATTAGCTGGAGCAATTTGGGGGATAATCCCTGGACTTCTAAAAGCATTTTTAAATGTTCATGAAGTAGTAGCTACAATTATGTTAAACTATATAGCAATGTATTTAGTTGTATTAGGTGTAAAGGAAACAGTTTTTAATTCTTTAAGATCTGAATCATTAAGCGTACACCCAAATGCAGCAATTCCTACATTTGGATTAGATAAAATCTTCCCTGATTCTTCAATAACAGGAGGTTTAATCCTTGCATTCATTGCTGTTATTATAATCTACATTATATTGAAAAAAACAACATTTGGTTATCAATTAAAAGCAGTTGGGTTTAATCGCTACGCGGCTCAATACGCTGGTATCAATGAAAAAATGAATATCGTTTATTCAATGGCTATTGCTGGAGCTCTTTCAGGACTTGCAGGTGCTGTTGTATTCTTGACTCAATCTGGAATTCATATAACTACAACTTATATATTATTACCTCAAGGATTTGATGGAATAGCTGTTGCTCTACTTGGATTATCTACTCCTATAGGTGTTTTATTTGCTGGAATATTCTTTGGATATATCAAAGTTGGAGGATTCTTCTTACAACGTCTTGCTTTTGAAAAAGAAATTATCAGTGTTATTATAGCTTCAATAATTTACTTTAGTGCATTATCAGCAATCTTTAAGAAATATGTTCGTAAAGTCTTCGCAACCAAGAAAAATTCAGATGGAGGTGATGAATAATGACAGAATTCTTTGATGTATTATTTAATGTAACAAGAATTTCATTATTTGTTGCGGTTCCTTTGGTAATTGTTGCTTTAGCAGGGCTATTTTCTGAGAGAAGTGGAGTAGTAAACATTGCCTTAGAAGGAATGATGGTTATGGGTGCATTTATTGGTGCATTCGTAATGGGAATTATTGCTACAAGAACTGGATTAGAAGGAAATTTATTGTTTATTATAGGAATGATAGTTGCAATTGCAGCAGGAATGGCATTCTCGCTATTTCATGCTTATGCATCTGTTAACATGAAAGCAAATCAGATTATATCTGGTACAGCACTTAACTTATTTGCACCTGCCTTCGCAGTATTCATGGCAAACGCAATAACTGGATTCTCTAAAATAAAATATCCGGCAATTTCTTTCTTTGTTCGAGAAGTACCATTATTATCTAAAATACCTGTTTTAGGTCCAATAATGTTTACTAAAACATATATAAGTGTCTACGTTGGTATTTTTATATTGATAGCAGCATATATAGTCTTATACAAAACAAGATTTGGATTACGTCTAAGATCTTGTGGTGAACACCCACAAGCAGCAGACGCAGCAGGAATCAACGTTTATAAAATGAGATATGCTGGGGTATTAATTTCTGGTGCTCTCGCAGGTCTTGGAGGTTTGTTTTATATCGTTCCTATCACAGGAAACTATGATGCATCATTCTCTGTATCAGGATATGGATTCTTAGCTTTAGCAGTATTAATATCTGGTCAATGGAAACCAAAGAGGATACTTATAATAGCATTATTATTTGGATTTGCTTCTAAAGTTTCTACTATGACTTCTTTAATTCCTGCTTTAGGAAATTTAGATTTAAGTACAGAAGTCTTAAGACTATTTCCTTATGTAGCTACATTAGTTGTATTAGCATTTACATCTAAGAATTCTCAAGCACCACGTGCTGCAGGGGAACCTTACGACCCAGGTAAACGATAAAAACACATATTATAAAACAAAGAGTTGTCAAATTATGACAACTCTTTTTATATGTTTTATTCTAATTAACAAAACTCTTCTAATTGTTCATCAGATATCTTACCAAGTAAGAATACTGCGATAAACATCATTATTGTAACAATAACAAATGTAACATTGAAGCCAAAATACCTTATTATTATCGCTCCAACTAAAGGTAATATTACAATTAATATATTTAATGATCCTCTTATTCCTAAATATTCAACTCTTTCTGTTTTAGGGATAATATCTAACAAATATGGCTCGAATCCAATCTTTCTACCACTAATCATAAATCCTAAAATAAAGAAAATAATTGCGAAGTACTCAGGATTAGTTGTTCCTAAATAGATAGCAAGCAGTGGATTTAGTCCTCCAAGAGCTATACAAAATCTTACAATTGCTTTCGAATTAAGCTTTTTAGCTAGTAATCCCCAGACAATATTAGAAAAAATAGTACCTACTGTTAAGACAATTAGGTAAATTCCTATATAACTATCATCAATATTAAATCTTTCCTTAGCATACAACATGTAAAAAGGTAAAATCATAATACTAAATCCCGCTAAATTCTCAACAATGATAAATAACTTAAAACTATTATCTTTCTTCAAAATTGAAGGAATTCTTTTTATAAACTTGACCAATGTTTCCTTATTTTCAACAATAATACTCTTAGGTTCAGGCAACAATATGAATCCTAATGAAGCTATAACTAAGCCCCCTGATCCAATAAGTAAACTAATAGAATAGTTAACTGGGTATTCAATTCCTATCGAAAAGATACGAGCTATCACAAGACCACCAATGAAAGCTGCAGTACTTCCAAAAAACTGTTTAATGGTATACAAATGTACTCTTTTATCACTATTTAATGACTTTGCGATGATATCTGAATAAGATAATCCAGCAAATCCAGCACTCACACTAAATAAGAATACAAAGAAGAAAAAGCTATATATAGTCATAACTGGGTTATTTTCACTTAGGTAATAAGTAAAAATAGCCATCCCAAGAAAAGCTGCACTTCTTAAGTAGATTCCGATTAATAAATATTTCTTTTTATATACCTTATTTTTTAAATAATGACTAAATATTACATTGAAAATTAGAGGTACTCCAAGCATGACACTATACAAAGCTCCAAAGATAATCTTACTTTCCGTTAAAGTAGTCACTAAAGCCGGAAAGACAGTGTTTAAATCTAGCATTGAAACAGTCAATGCTAGAAAGAATCCATGCCATATAAAAGCAAAATAGATAAATTTAGGTGATTTAACAAAGTTCATAAACATTCTCCTTAAACAAATTCAATTACATTATACAAGAAATAAAGGAAAAATGTTAATTCTGCGCACTATTTCTTTTTTGTAATGACTTTACTTATTTAGAAAGATATAAAACTTGATGAATTCGGTTGACTTTCTGGCTACTTCCTATATACTATAAATGTGCATATGCACATAGGAGATGATAAAATGACCACTAGAAAAAAAAGATACGCAAGAAGGTTAGACAGTTCAAGAACGTTTAAACCACAAGGTATTCCTAAGTCAGAACTTGAAACAATTACTGTAATGTTAGATGAATTTGAAGCATTACGTTTATGTGATTATGAAGGTTTATCACAAATTGAGGCAGCTGAAGATATGCAAGTATCAAGAGCTACTGTTCAAAGATTATTATTATCAGCTAGAAAGAAGATTGTTGATGTAATCTTAAACAACAAAATACTAGAAATAAAAAATGATATCAGAAATATAAAACTAAAAGGAGAGAGCAAAATGAATATTGAACAAAAAGAAACTAAAAAAATCGCCTTCCCAACAAGTGACAAAGTCACTGTAGATGGGCACTTTGGACACACAAGAGAATTTGTAATTTACACTGTTAAAGCAACTGACATAATTGAGGTTGTATATGTAACTCCACCACCTCATAAACCAGGTGTATTACCACAATTTCTAGGAGAAAATGGTGTTGATGTAATTATAACTGGCGGAATGGGACGTATGGCAGTAGATCTATTCCAAAGACAAAGTATTGATGTAGTATTAGGTGCTAAAGGACGTATAGATGTTAATTTAAATGAGTATTTAGGTGGATTCCTTACTTCTCAAGGTAGCATTTGTGACCACGAACAAGGTCAATCCTGTGATCATTAAGGAAATATTATGAAAATAGCAATTAGTTCTTCTGAAAATAATGAAAACTCAAAAGTATCTGATAGATTTGCTCGTTCAGAATACTTTATCATCTATGATCATGATAAATTAAGCTTTGAAGCAATAGTAAACACCGCAAAAGATGAAGGTAGTGGAGCTGGTGGAAAAGCTGTGAAAATACTTGGTGACGCTGGTGTTGATATTGCACTTGTCCCTGAACTAGGCCCAAAAGCTCTAGAAGCTTTATTAGCTTTTGATATCAAAAGCTATCAATATCCAAGAGAAAAAACAGTTAAAGAAGTCCTTTACTTATATTTTGAAAAAAAACTTCCTGAATTATTGATTTCTACTAGTAAAGGCAAACACTAATGAATATAGCTATCCTTAGCGGAAAAGGGGGGACAGGAAAGACAACACTTTCTGTCAACCTCTTTTCTTATCTAAACAAAGGAACATTAATTGATACCGACGTAGAAGAGCCCAATAGTCATCTTTTCTTAAAAGGAAAACTTATAAAAGAAGAAGGTGTTTATAAAAAATACCCTCTTGTAGATGATGATTTATGTAATTATTGTGGTAAATGTGGTGATTTTTGTAATTTCAATGCTATAATTCCTGCGAAAAAGAAGGTTTTAGTATTTCAAGATCTCTGTCATGATTGTGGAGGTTGTTCCCTTGTATGCCCAACTGACGCCATTAAATACATCGATAAAGAAGTTGGAAAGATTTATCATCACCAAATTGATGATAATAAATTATTCCTTTATGGAAACATGACTGTAGGTGAAGTAAGTGGTGTAAAAATCATTGAAACACTTGAAGAAACTACAAAAAATGAAGAAATATTGCTTATTGATAGCCCTCCTGGTACCAGTTGCTCAACTGTAGCAGCAATAAAAGGGGCAGATTACTGTATAATTTGCGCTGAGCCAACACCTTTTGGAATAAGTGATATGAGAATGGTTGTAGAGCTATTACGTGCTGAAAAACGAAATTTTGGGGTAGTAGTTAATAAATATAACTTAGGAAATAGTGAAATATTTAAATACTTAGAAGAAGAAGGAATTGAATTGCTTGAAAAAATCAAATTTGATCGAGAATTCGCTAATTTACTAGCAGATGGTGAATTATTGATAAATCATAGTGAATATTTTACTAATAAAATGGCAAATATAGCTAAAAAAGTACTTGGTGATAAAAATGATTAATGAAATAGTAGTAATTAGCGGTAAAGGTGGAACAGGTAAAACAAGCTTAACAGCCTCTATAATCCCTTATTTTGAGGATTTAGTTATTGCTGATTGCGATGTAGATGCTCCTGACTTAAATATCTTAATAAAAGGAGATATCGTGCAAGAAAGAGATTTTATCGGATTCCAAAGACCAGTTATTGACTACGATAAATGCACTTACTGTGGTCTTTGTCAAACTTCTTGTAACTTTAATGCTATTAGCGAAGATATCATCATAAAAAATGCAACTTGTGAAGGATGTAAGGTTTGTGAATACGTCTGTCCAACTGATGCAATCACTATGCATGATACAATTATTGGTAAAATCTATCACCGTAAAACAATTTTTGGACCAATGATAGATGCAAGATTAATACCTGGAGAAGAATCAAGTGGTAAACTGGTTGCCGAGGTTAGGAAACTAGCTAGGGACGTCGCTTATGAGGAAAATAGAAATACTATCATTATCGATGGGTCACCCGGTATTGCCTGTAATGTTATCAGTGCAATCACTGGTGTCTCCAAGGCTATAATAGTCACAGAGCCAACAATTTCAGGTTTACACGATCTAAAAAAAGTTGTTCATTTAGTAAGAATGTTTAGTGTAAAAGCTAAAGTAATTATTAATAAATACGATTTATCTCTTAGTAAAGCCAAAGAAATCAAAGAATATCTTGATTTAATGGGAATAGAAGTTATCTTAGAATTACCATTTGATGTTGAAATGGTAAATAGTATTAATAATCTAAAAATTCCATCAACAACTGATATGCCATTTTTCTCATCAGATGAGTGGTTTAAATTTATTGAATATTTACGTAAATAAAAGAGGCAAAATTGCCTCTTTTGTTTATCGTCTCTAATAGTATAATATAATATATATATATATCATATATAATAGAGCCATTTTACTTAGTCTTTTTTAGGACCTGTTTTATTTGCTTATTTCTGTCTTTTAATGCTCTCTCATATTTACCTGTATCTTTTCCTTTATAATAAATCTTGTTTTTTAGATCATCTGGAAGATATTGTTGGTAAATAAGGGCTTCATTAAAGTCATGAGGGTATAAATATTTTTCTTTTTCCTCAAAATTAGCAACATTGATTAAATGATTTGGTATTTTTGGAGTAATTCCTGCATTTACATCTTCTAAAGCTTTATCTATGGCGCTTACAGCGCTATTTGATTTTGGAGATAAAGCCATATCAATCACTAGAAGACTTAATGGGATACGTGCTTCAGGGAATCCAACACGCTCACAAGATTTAGCACAAGCATCCATTTTAGTGATTACTGTTGGGTTAGCTAAGCCAATATCTTCATATGCGATTACTGTCATTCTTCTCAAGATACTGTCTAAATCTTCCATCGCAATCAATCTTGCTAAGTAATGAAGGGCTGCATCAACATCACTACCCCTAATAGATTTTTGGAAAGCACTCAAGATATTGAAGTAATTATCTTCATCTTTATCTAAAGACAAACTTGGCTTAAGTAAGACCTTCTTTGTCATTTCTAATGTGATGTTTGTATTAGGATAAGACATATTTAAGATTTCCAAGCTATTTAATGCTGTCCTAATATCACTATTAGAAGCAGTAGCTATATATTCATAGACGTTTTCATCAATAGTTGATGTTAATTCCTCTTTAAACTCTTTATTTACTTGTTTTAAGCGTTTTATTATATCGTTTGAACTTATTCCATTAAGCTTTAAAACATGTGTTCTTGAACGAACTGCAGGGTTAACACTATGATATGGATTATTTGTTGTAAGTCCGATCATAATAATGTTCCCATTTTCAACATGTGGGAGTAAAAAGTCCTGAATATCTTTGTTCATTCTATGAATTTCATCAATTATTACTAATGCTCCATAGTTTATGCTAACCTGAACTATTTCTCTTAATTGAGCCTTTTTATCAGTTGAAGCGTTAAATTTGTATGTGTTAATTCCAAAGTTTTCAGCAATTACCGTCGCAATTGTTGTTTTTCCAACACCTGGAGGTCCATAAAGGATCAAACTAAACATTTGATCGTTCTCAATCATCCTTCTAACTACTCCATTTTTACCAATTATGTGGCTTTGTCCTACAACTTCATTTAATTTCGTTGGTCTAGCTCGATATGCTAAAGGTCTTTTAATTTCCAAATTAATCACTCCAATCGTAAAAATTATACCATATAACGGATAAATATTAATATCAAAAACTATATATATTTGCCCAAAAAGTATAATCTATGATACAATATATTCTAGAAACATTAAGGAGGATGGGGTATGTTTTTTTTCAGAAGTTTTTTAGTATTTTTTTCAATAAGTCTAGTTGGATTTATTCCAGAATTAATAGCACGTATAACAGCTTTAAATAAGAATAAGCACTTGTTTTCTAATTTAGTATTATCTCTTACATCTTTGAGTATTTCATATCTAACATTAATAATTATTTTTATAAAAATTTACTATTCAGCAAATGCTATAGAAATCGCTGAGTATTCTTCTAAAATGATTATTGGAGCTGCTATTTTATCGTTTGTTTATTTCTTAGTATTTTTTTTGGAAATAATGGTTCGAAAAAAATTTCGAAAACACGTGTATAGTTTCTTTTATTTGGATAGATCAGCTACAGATGTTCTCATTTCAACACTTGAGCCATACGAAGGCAAATATGAGCTTAAATACGCTGCAAGTGATGCAGTAATGAGTATTAAGTTCGATAAAATTCCTCAAGATACAGTGTTTGAAATTCTAAATTGTATTGAAAGTTCTGACGGAATATTTATAAACCACTCAAGTAAACAATCATTATATTTATCTGTTCTCTATGTTTTACTGATTATCACAATTATTTCTTTTTTTACTATAGGATATATTTATCCAGCATATTACTTATAATTCTAGCTATTTAAAAAATAGCTTTTTTTATGGCTAATTGTTTGAAAGTACTTAGTATAAATGATAAAATACATATGCGAGGTGATATTAATGGAAAAATCATTAATGATTAAAGAGATTGCGCGTCTAAAAGAAGAGAAAAACGCAGTTATATTAGCTCATTACTATCAAGATGGCGATATTCAAGATATCGCTGATTTTACAGGTGATAGTTTGTATTTAAGCCAAGTAGCAAGTAAAACTGATGCTGATATAATCCTTTTTGCGGGTGTTCATTTCATGGCAGAAACAGCTAAGATACTATCTCCAAGCAAAACTGTTTTATTGCCAGTTAAAGAAGCAGGATGCCCAATGGCAGATATGGTTACAAGTGTAAGATTAATGAATTATAAAGAGAAACATCCAGATAGAGTAGTAGTATGTTATGTAAATTCAACAGCTCAAGTAAAGGCTTTAAGTGATATTTGTGTTACTAGTAGTAATGCAGAGAAGATAATCAAACATTATAAAGGGAAAAAGATGCTTTATGTACCTGATAAAAACTTAGGAACATATTTAAGAGAAAAATACGACCTAGATATGGAAGTATAGCCAGGTTTTTGCAGTACCAAAAAATATTTAACTTTAGATCAATTAGCAAATATGAAGAAAAAGTATCCAAACGCAGAATTTATCGT
>DAOWHG010000104.1 GCA_030641535.1 Mycoplasmatota bacterium
CTTGCTTGAAATTTCGTTTTCTTCATTTTTTACTGATATTTTTAAGTTTCTAGTATAACTGTTTATGAAAGGATCATTTGTATAACTCTCAATAGTTTTAATGATTCCGTCCATTTCAATTATGAATACTTCTCTCTCCATTTTTACCTCCCCTAATACAACAGATTTAGTTAATAATTAATAAAATAGTATGCTATAATGTATACGTCTATGCTTCTACAGGTTCTGGATTTCCAGAACTTCCAAAGTCAACTTCAATATTTTGTTCTAAGAGATGAATATTATTACTTTGAGTTAAAGAAAACACCATTAAGACTAATGCTAAAACCATTACGATTTTCTTCATAAAATCTCCTCCTTTGAGTTGATTTTACGAATAAATGCAAAGTTCAAACAGTGCGTATATGTCACATTTTTTTGGAGGTAGTATGAAAACTAGAGACTTATGTATTTACCTTGATAGCATCAGAGCAGGAAAGAAAATTTCTCGAGAAGAATTTATTTTCGAAGTGATTTCATTAAGACAATTTAACAGATATCTTCATGGAGAGGCAGAAATACCTCACCATATATTAGTAAAGTTATCTAATAAATTAGATATGAAATCTCTTCATATTTTGTCGAATTTTGAAAAAACCAAAAAGCTAGAAACTGATAGAATAAATTTGTTTTTCAAAGATATTGTAAATTATGATTATAAAAGCGCTGCAATGTTTATAAAGAATACAGATGTAGATAAGATAATAGAATCCAGAAATAAAGTCTACTATCGACATGGTGTTATAATGTATAATTTTCATACAAAAAAAACATCCAGTGTGCAAACAGCGCATCTGAATGCATCTCTCATAAATTATCCAAAAATATTGTCATACGAATATTTGGACTTTATCGATTTGCTAATTCTTAGTTCTTTACTTGACTTATCTTCTTTTGAAAATCAAGAAAAAATAATTGAAAAAATTTATCAAGTAATTAATAACAACGAAAAATTAGTTGATGGGAATAACAATTTTACTTATCCGTACATATTAGTTAAATTATCAAAAGTATATGGAATGAGAGATAATCTTGATAAAGTCATTGAGCTTTGTGACAAAGGGATAAAGAGGTCTTATAGAACAAGAAATTATTATCTTTTAGAATATTTTTATTACTATACAGCATTGTCTCATTATAAACTTGGAGACATTGAAAAATGCTATGACAATGTGTTTTACTGCTATACCGTTTTAAACCTAAGTAGGGACATTAATAAATTCAAGAAATTTGACGACTTAATTAAAGAAGATTTCAATATTAGATATCGAGAATTCATGATGAGATATTCCGAAAAAGAATTCCCATACCAAAATAAAAAAACAGCAAATTAAGAATTTGCTGTTTTTGTTTGAGTTTAATTTAAATCTTTATAAATCCCATTCGTCTTTTTCTTTCTTTTCTATAAATCCATCATCGTCTTTTTCTACTACTTTTGCCCATTCACTCATTTGTGTAGTCTTTTGAACAAATTCTTTATCTACATCCTCTGTTACTTTAACAACGTTAGTTCCTGCCATTAAGTCGTGAAGACCTTTTCCGTCTTCCCTAGCTAATATCATTATTAATGATATAAACATCAAGAATCCAGGAATAAGTCCTAGTGCACCAGATACGAAGATATAAGTTAAGTAATTAACAAATATTAAGAAGCTTAGTGGAAGCATAACGTATCCACCCCAGTTTTGAATAGCTCTAATTAAATGTTGAACAAATGAAGGGTTTTCCCCAAATTCATTAATTGCCTTGATTCCTAAGAATTTTTTACCTAATGTTTGTCCATTCATTTTATATGGAACAAATGAGAAGTAGACAACTCCTAAAATAGTTTCTGAAAATACACTAACCATAATAAATGTTATGTATTCGTTTGTTGGATCTAATGGATTTTCTTGCATAATGATGTTATCCCAAATTCCACCAAATCCATAAAATAATCCTAATATTAACGTTGGTATAAATGCAACAATGCTTATTATAATCATGTCAATTACTGCTGCTGCAATTCTTTCTCCTGATACTTTTCTCATAATGCAGTCATCTCCTATTCATTTCTTAAAGCTTCTATTGGTTTTTTTCTAGCTGCCATCATTGAAGGAATTAATCCACTAATTAAAGCGATAATAACACTTCCTAAGATAGCTAATGCTAATTTTGTAAAATTAATTACTAATACTTTTGTTGGATCAATAAATGGTAAGTATTCTAATATTAATTTTAAATGATTATTATAAATATATTCATTTAAAATTACAATAAGTATTAATGATATTATAACACTAAATATTCCAGCAATAAACCCTATCATTGTTGTTTCAGCGCTATAGATAATTCTAACGTCACTTCTTGTTCCACCCATTGCTCTAATAAGTCCAATTTCTCTTTTTCTTTCAATTACACTTATGTAAAGAATGAGTAGCAACATTAAACCTCCGGTAATTACTGCAATTGATACTATTGAACTAAAGATAAATTGCAAAATGTAAATAAACAAACTAGCAACACCTGCAAATATTGCAAAGCCAATATCATAATTTTCAAAAGCAAAATATCCATCGTCTTCAAGTGTTCTTATAATACTTGCTTTATTATCAACTTCATTGTTCTTTATAAATACTCTGAAACGGTCTCTTATATCAAACTCGTTCCCTAGCCCATCACTATCACCATAGTAATTAGGTTGATAGCTAATGTTTCTAATGAAATCTTCATGGAAAATAATTTCATTAAATAACCTATTATCAAATATTCCAACTAGTGTAAAGACAGTACCTTCTCCAACTGGATCACTATAGTTCAAGGTCCATTCAAGTGCATCATAATCAGCACAATATATTTCAGAGTCTTCTGTGACTTGAAGTGTATTACTATTATATTTAGCTAAACTAGCTACATTATCACTAATTGGTCCTAGTAACTCTACATCATAATTCTCTGGTGGATTTAGAGGATCTTTATCCCATACACCAGTGAATAAACATGAACCATCAGTAATATTTCTAAATAATGAATCTTCCCTTGGTAGATAGTTATATTGATTATAAATCAGATATTCATTATTTTTCACAAGATCCCATAGCTCATCATCTGTCAAGTTTGCTTGTTCAGAAACAAGGTCTTCTGCTTGATCAACTGAAATAGCTATTTCATATTTACTTGTAGGTAACTTAGAATCCCCAATAAATGTTGTAAACGTATTTAAGATATCTTGATTGGTTGGTAATTGTACTCCGCTCATATGAATAATATTATTTAATAAAGCATCAGTAGTTACATTTTTATTAATTGTATAGACAGTATCTGGTGAATATAATATATCATTAAATACATTATATGTATTCAAATCATCAACAATATCTTGAATAGATTTTGTTTCATCATATACATTAGAAATGTATAAATCAGGATTGCTTCATAAAACAGTGTCTTGTTGTTCTATCCCCATTCTAATTGAGTTAAAGAATGCATCAATTAAGATTAGTCCAACAATACCAACACTTAATCCTAAAGCAACTAATAGTGTTCTCCAAAGTTTACCTTTGATATTATAATAAGCTAATCTAATTGCTTCTCTAAACTTAAGTTTCTTTTTATTTCTTTCACGTGTTCTAATAATATCAACTTTTTGATCTTTTGGATCAGTATCTTTTGTAACTTTCCCATCAACTAATTCAATCATTCTAGTTGAATATTTTCTAGCTATTTTTTTATTATGAGTAACAATAATAACTAATTTTTCTTCACTAATAGATTTAATTAAATCCATTATTTCAGTTCCTGTTTTCATGTCTAATGCCCCGGTAGGTTCATCAGCTAAGATTATATCAGGATCGTTTATTAAAGCTCTAGCTATCGCAACTCTTTGTCTTTCACCACCAGATAACTCTGTCGGTAATTTAGACAGATGATTTCCAAGACCTACTTTTTCAAGTAGTTCTATTGCTTGTTTTTTACTCTCTTTATCAGATGTACCAGCTAGTTTTAAACTAAGTGCTACATTTTCAATTATTGGTAAATGTTCGATTAAATTGAATGCTTGGAAAATGAAGCCAATACGGTGATTTCTAAAATAATCCCATTCTTTTTCAATAAAAGTTGTTGTAAGTTTACTATCAATAACCATATCACCACTTGTTGGATTATCTAATCCACCAAGAATATTTAATAATGTTGTTTTACCGCATCCAGAAGGACCATATACGACAACTGTTTCACCTTTTTCAAAATATAAGTTTAAATCTTTTAACGCATGGAACCCAACTTTTCCTTGAAGATAGACTTTATGTACTTCGTTTAGTTTTATCATTAGTCTACTCCTTTCTCAGCGCTTTAATCGCATTTAATCTAGCAGCTTTGAATGAAGGGATAAGACCAGCAAGCATTGAATAAACAACACTAAAGGCTATCACTATCGCGATTACAAGAACACTAGGAGATAAGAGTGTCATTTCAAATACTCCTGCAGATAATAAATTAAGTGGGGTTTCAATAATATTTGTAAAGAGTGAATTTATTGCTTTTGTAATTAGTAATGCCATCAAGGTGGCAATACCAGAAGACAGCAATCCAATGAAGGCAGATTCAACTAAGAAGATACCAACAATATTTGAAGCTTTAGCTCCGATTGCTGTTAAAATACCAATTTCTTTTATTCTTTCAATAATAGAAGTATAAATTACTAACCCTATCAAAATACCAGAAACTACAAGTGAAATACTTGCTATCCCAATAAACCATTTCAAGGCTTTCATCATAAAATCTTCTACTCCTGAAGTAATTGATGAGAAGAAATTCTCAACAACTAAGTTATAATCATCTCTCATTAAAACATAAAAATCTTCAACATCTTCTTCACTGCTTATTGTTAAATATGCAGTGGCAGTTGTTCTATATGTAACTTCAGAGTTAATCAATTCAGATAAATCTAAGACTTCATCATAATCTAAATAAACATTATTAGACATGAAATTACCTGTAGTCATACCAACTATGGTATAACTACCAAGAGTTGTTACAAGTTCTTCATCTAATAACTCATAAGATATGAATTCTAAGTCTATTACAACTCCATCTATTAAATCAAAGATATATCCATAACTATCTTCATCAACAGTTAATAAATCTCTCATTTGCTGAGCTGTTGCTATTGAGACGACTATCTCAGAATCAGTTGCTGGTAATCTACCAAACAGCTCTCCATACTGAGTTAATTGCGCAGAGTCATAAGGAATAGGATATAACGTAGAATTAACATTATCTCCTAATCTAGATTCAAACGAAATACTTTCAGACACATTATATCTAATATTTTCGATTTCATCTAAATCTTGCAAATCAGACATCATTGATTCTGTTATCTCGGTGTTTTCAATATTATATACTTGATATTGATCTTCAGGAACTAGTTTTCCTAAAGTATCAATAATCGATCCATTAATACCCATAATCAAGAATGTTAATAAGAATATTGATATATATCCTATTGATACAATAGAACTTGTAAATAACGATCTAACCATTCTTGAAGATATATTATTTTTCGCAAATTTCATCATCATTGAAAATCTCATTTTTGGTCTTTCAAATGAAATTTCTTTTGTTTGAATATATTGTTCAGTTACAGGCGCTGAATCATCAATTATTTTACCGTCTTCTAATGTAATGATTCTTGTAGCGTAAGTTTCAGCTAAATCTTCATCATGTGAAACAACAACTACAACACGGTCATTCGATACTTCTTTTAAATACTCAATTACTTTATGTCCTAGTTCAGTATCAAGTGCACCAGTTGGTTCATCAGCCATAATGACTTTAGGATTAGTTACTAAAGCTCTAGCTATCGCAATTCTTTGATTTTGTCCACCTGACATTTGATCAGGTCTTTTATTCGCAAATTTTTCTAATCCAACTCTTTTTAATTCTTCAATTGCTTTTACTTTTGCTTCTTTTCTAGATATTCCTTGAAACATTAAAGGTAAAGCAACATTTTCCCAAACTTTTAAATGTTCAATTAAATTGTATTCTTGGAAAATGAAACCAACGTAGTGGTTTCTATATATTGCCCATTCTTTTTTTGTAAACTCTGATGTATCAACACCATCGACAAAAACACTTCCTTCAATCTTTGTATCAAGTCCACACAAAATATTAAGTAATGTACTTTTACCACTACCACTTGCCCCTACAACAAAGACAAAATCTCCGACTTTAAAATCAGTCGAAATATTGTCTACAGCATTTATATAAGAACTACCATTCTTATACTTCCTTGTTAAGTTTTTCACACTAAGCATAATATCCTCCTGCAGTACAAATTTTAATAAAAAAATCCCATAAGAATTGGGAAATATTTTCCCCTTCTTATATTATACACTAAATAATCATATAATGTATTAACATTTATAACTTATTTTACGATAAAATATGAAGAAATACAAGAAAATTATTTAAAATTATTTTATATTTTTTATTTATACCTGTTTATCACGATTAATCACCAAGTACAAAATATTCTTAAAAAGAAGACAATCATGGGAGATTATCTTCTTTAAAAATATATTATGCTTTTGTTCTCGTCTTGCCTAATCCGTAACGTCAACTAAAACTTCAAATGATACTACTTCATCTAAGACATTTCCGTCAATATCAAGTAGAGTTAATTTATAGATATAAGTTCCATCAACAGTATGAGGATCGAATAATACTCTTTTAAGATGTCCATATTCGCCAACTAATGTGAATTCAGCGTCATCTACAAGTTTTCTTTCAACTTTAATTATTTCAATACCTTCATCAATGATATCCCAGTAAAGTTCTACTTCTTCTCTACTCCATTCATACCATGCATTGAACGATCCTATTAGAGCGTCTTCTTTAACTCTAATTGGATAATCCATAACAACACTATCAAGTACAAGATCGTCTCCTCCTACAGCACTAATTCTGAAGTAGTATTCTCCTTCAACGGTTTCAGTGTAATTATAGAAAGTAGCTTGTCTTGGAACTAAAGCAACTAATTCCCAATTAATTAAATCAGTTGATTTTTCAATTAAATGAGTTACATAAACTCCTTGAGATCCCCACGATAATGATAAATCTTGATTATGAATATTTATGTGGGCATCAATATAATGCATATCAGCTTCTCCTTCTAAATCAATGTTGTCATATCTTATAGTAATTTCATTATTAGAGAAAGTTGTTCCAATGTTATTACCTTCAATGTCGTATCCTGTCATTCTATATACATAGTTTCCTTCAACTAGTTCATAGAATTCTTCACGATCGTTGTACCAACCATCACTAAACATTTCAACATCATTAGTAATGATTTCAACCCAAGTTAATCCACCATCATCTGATTTTTCAATCAGATAAGACACAACACGGTTTTGATTGATTCCAAAGTGTATTTCAACTTTTCCTGTTCCTTGATCAAACCATGCGCTTAAGTGATAAACGTGTTGAGGTACTTCAATTTCATATGGTTGACTTTCTAAGAAATCAAGAACATTATCACTAGAATCTAATACACTTATCTTATAAGTATATGTTCCTGATAATATAATAACTTCACTAAACATACTCTTTAGATTTCCAAATTCACCGATAACAGTAAATTCTTCTTCATCTCCAAATTTTCTTTCGATAACTATCGTTTCAACATCCTCATTCATTACACTCCAGTTTAAATTAAACGATGATTCATTCCAATCAAACCATCCATCAATTGATCCAATTAATGCATTAATCTTAACTCTAATTGAATAATCACTAATCTGTGTTTCAAGAATTTCATCTGTATCACTTACTAAACTAACTCGGTAGTAAAAATCTCCTTCAGTACCTTCATAGTAATAGTAAGATTGAGCAGCTCTAGGTAATTCTGCGACTAATTCCCAATTGATTAAATCAGTTGATTTTTCAATCACATGTTTATGATATGATCCTTGAGAATACCACCAAATATTAACATTTTGTGAATAAATATCTGAACTTGTATCAACATTGTGAATTTCAACTTCTAAATCAAGATTTAAATTTTCGTAGTTAATATCAATTTCATAATCTAAATAAACTTCTCCAACATTTTGGTCTAATTCATCATATCCAATGAGTCTAAATGTGTATGCTCCTTCTTCATATTCGTAATAACTAATATTGTCTTGCATACCTTCATATTCTACGTCTAGTTCAATTACAGGATTCCAAGTTGAACCACCATCACTTGATTTTTCAATTACAATGTGATCAACATAGTTATAATCCATTCCAAGGTAGAACATAATATCTCCACTACCCCAGTTGTAATTAGCACTTAAGTGATAAACATAATTTGGTGCTTCAATATAAAATTCATCACTTATGAAAGAATCTAATTCAATTCCATTTTCATCTAGTACGATAACTTTATAATAATAAGTTCCCGCAGCTAATCCTTCATCGTAATGAAGTTTTTTCAGGTTACCAAAGTCACCTAGTAACTCAAAATCTCCATCATTCCATTTTCTTTCAATTTGAACACTAGATACTTGTTCACTTGGAAATTCCCAATTTAAATTAACACTTTGAGTTTCCCAATCAATCCAACCATCTAAGTATCCTATTAGTGCTCCAGTTTTTACTCTTGTTGTATTATCACTAATGATTGAACTTTCAATAACACCATCTTTAGTGACAGATACTCTATAGTAATACTCACCATCATCTAATTCTTGATAACTTAATGTTTGTGCAATTCTTGGAACTTCACCTACTTGTGTCCAAGTAATTAAATCAGTAGATTTTTCAACGACAGCTGCATCAAAATCACCACTGCAATCCCACCAAACATTTACCATTTGTGAATAAGTATCCACATTGGCATCTACATACCAAATTTCTGCTGGACCGTCAAAACTTTGTTGTTCAAAATATACTCCGATTTCACCCCAAGTATTCATTTCATCAAGCAATGATTCATTTTGATCAAAAACGTTTAAACGATACACATAATTTCCTTCATCAAACTCATAAATTGAAATTTCATTCATGAAGAATCCAAATTCATCCACCTCAACACCTAAAGTAATAACTTCACTCCAAGTTAATCCTCCATCAACTGATTTTTCAATTTGTAAACTATCAACAACTTGTACATTGATATCAAAATTAAATCTTACTTCACCACTCCAGTTATCGAAATAAGCATCAAAATGGTGAATGTACTGTGGTTGATTAATATAAATCCATTCTGATTCAGTCTCTCTTTTAATGACACCCTCAGGACTCCGAGCTACTACTCTTAACTCAAATTCTCCAAAATTGTCAAATCGATACTGAATCTGAAGATCATCAGCACTGTAGTTATCTAATACAGCAACTTCAAACCACTCTTCATAATCCCTATGACTTGCTTCTATATATATAATCTCTTCAGGTCTTACTCCGGTATCATCATCAACCGCAGGTTTATCAATTGTATAACTAATACTAAGCATTTCATTCATGTCATCATACCATAGATTCGTCACTCCATCTTCCCCACCAAAGAAGCTTCCTGTTAGAATAAATCCCCCAATCGTTGTTAATACAAATGC
>DAOWHG010000046.1 GCA_030641535.1 Mycoplasmatota bacterium
CTTTGAATAAGGATGAAGTAATTGGAATAGTTGTCCCAATTGAAAATTCTATTGATGGATCAATCACAGAAGTATTAGATAAATTAATAGAATCAGATTTCCATATCAATAGAGAAATTGTTACAGATATTCAATTATCATTGATATCTAAAAGCCGTAATTTAAGTAAAATTAGATTTGTTATCTCTAATCCTCATGCATTAGCCGAGTGTAGGAAAACATTGATGAGTAAGCTGGGTAAATACAGAGAAATGACTTCTACTAGTACTTCAAGTGCTATAAAGAAGCTAGAGAAACAAGATGATACTTATGCAGCTATTGCTTCTAAACATGCAGCCTCTGATGATTTAAATATTTTATTAGATAATATCCGTGATAGTTTGTATAATTCAACTAGATTTATCTTTATTACTAAGTCGCTAGAGGTTATAGGATTTCATAATAAAACTTCTATAGTATGTGCTTCAAAAGCTAATAAGCCAGGAGCACTATATGATATACTACACGAATTCGCAATTAGAAATATTGATTTAGCAAAAATAGAATCAAGACCGAGAAAAAGTGTGCTAGGAGAGTATCTGTTTTTTATAGATTTTTACGGAAATATCGAAGATACTATCATAAAAGAAGCATTAGGAGTGCTTAAATATAAAACGAATATGTTGAGGATTTTAGGGTCTTATTATTCTAAGAGAAAATAGAGTGAAAACATCACTCTATTTTATTTGTAATTAAATGGGTTCTCATTTACATAAATAGCCTTATATGGTATTCTTTTAATGACATAAGGAGTGATTTCATGAAAAGACAATGGTGGCAAGATGCGATAATTTATCAAATATATTTAAGAAGCTTTAAGGATTCCAATAATGACGGTATTGGTGATTTTAAAGGTTTGATTAGTAAATTAGATTATTTAAGTGATTTAGGTATCACTGCCCTTTGGGTGTCTCCACATTATGAATCACCAATGGATGATAACGGATACGATATTTCTGACTTCTTTAAAGTGAGTGAAGATTACGGAACATTGAAAGATGTTAAGGAGTTTATTAATGAAGCTCATAAAAAGAATATTAAAGTAATATTTGATCTTGTATTGAACCATACATCAGATGAACATGAATGGTTTAAAGCAGCTAAAGATCCAGTTCATGTTGATCATCATAAATATCATGATTATTATATTTGGCAAAAACCTAAATATGATGAAGCAGGAAATAGACAAATGCCTACTCAGTGGTTATCGTGGTTTGGTGGACCTGTCTGGGAATACAATGATTTAACTGATGAATATTATCTTCATATATTTAGTAAGAAAATGCCTGATTTAAATTGGCGTAATAACGACATGAAAAGAGATTTAAAAGATATAGCTAAATGGTGGATAAATCAAGGAGTAGATGGATTTAGAGTTGATGCATCTAATCATTTAGAGAAAAACTGGGACTTTCCTGAGGGGCATCCTGGGTATGAACACTTCTCTGGATTACCAATGCATCACAAGTATTTAGAAGACTTTGGAATCGAAGTTTTTAAACCTAATAATGTAATGTCAATGGGTGAAGCAGGTAATGCAACAAAAGAAGAAGCTTTGAAATATTGTGGGTTTGATAGTAATGAGTTTGATATGTTAATCCATTTCGGACATTGTTGGGCAGATCTTGATTTTTCAAATCAAGTTACTCCAGGTAAGTGGTCAAGTGGAAAAGTTAATGTTAGACATATAAAAAGTAGTTATGACAAATGGTTCAAAATGTTAAATGGTAATGGCTGGAATTTAATCTATTGGCACAATCATGATCAACCTAGAGTGATAAGTCATTATGGTAATGACACTTCATATAGAGTCCAATCTGGGAAGATGCTAGCATATAGTTTATATTTGATGCCTGGAACTCCAATAATCTATCAAGGTGAAGAAATTGGAATGGTAAATGTTGATTACGAAAAACTAACTGACTTTCGAGATGTAGAAGTTTACACTGAATATAAAAACTTCATTCAAGCAGGAGCAACACATGAACTTGCAATGAATACTTTAAGAAATCGTTCAAGAGATAATGCAAGAACTCCTTTCCAATGGGATGAATCAAGCTACGCTGGATTTAGTAAAGTAACTCCTTGGATAAAAGTAAATGATAACTATAAAAGTGTTAACCTTAATAGTCAAATGAATGATAGAAATTCAATATTTGAAACTTATAAAGAATTAATTAAAATGAGAAAAGCAGAACAATTGAATGATGGAATTATTGAATTTATAGATATTGAAAACGAAGATGCATTTATTTATATAAATGAAACAAGTAATGCGAAATTTCTAGTAATTTCAAACTTTAGAGAAAAAGAAATTACTGTGGACTTGAATATTGTAAATTCAGGTTATAGAAATATATTATATAACTATAGTGAAAGAGAACTAGTTAATGTAATGAAGCTTCAACCATACGAAGCTTTAGTATATAAGATGACTAAATAGGGGGAAAAAATGAAAGAGTATAGCATTTTAATAATGTATTCAAAAGAATTAGAACGAGATGTAAAAGTATATATCTCATTACCAAAGAACTACTTCGAGACAGACGAACTATATCCTGTGTTATATGCGCACGATGGACAAGTTTTATTCAAGGACTACGATGATTATAATGGTGAAAGTTGGGGGATAATGGAAAAATATATGAATGATCCAGACTTACCTGAACTAATAATTGTAGGAATTGCATCTGGTAAAACAAGAAATAATGAACTACTTCCTGTATCTGTTGAACGCAATAAAAGTGGTAAATTTTTCGGAGGAAAAGCAAGTGAGTATTTAGATTTTATTGTCAATAGACTAAAACCGATAATTAATAAAAAGTACAGAGTGCTTAAATCACCAGAAAATACAGGAATTATAGGGATGTCGCTTGGAGGAGTATGTACAACTTATGCGGCAACTAAATATAGTGATCATTTTACAAGGTTTGGATGTTGTTCGACTGCGTTTCCTCCAGTGCGAAAAGAGATGGTGGAAATAGTGAAAAAATCAGATTTTTCTAATGTGAAAAAGATGTATTTAGACGTAGGGACAAAAGAATCTGAAAGTGAAAAAGGTAGTGAAGCTTATCTTGAGACTAATAAGGAAATGTATGGTATTTTAAAAGAAAAGCTTGATCCAGAAAGAATAAGATTTGAAATAATTGAAGGTGCTCAACACGATGAACCTGATTGGGCAGATAGATTTCCTGAAGTAATAAAGTATCTTTTTAAAGACTAAAACAATCTCGAATGAGATTGTTTTTTTATAATGTAAAGAATTAAATGGTCAATATAGATTTTGTGTGATAAATATAAAAATAATAGCTTGAAACTGGTTTGTAAAAAAAATAAATATTTCAAGTAAAATCTAAGGATTTTGCTTTGTATTTTCCTTATTATATGATATATTTTAATATATATATATTATACGAGGTAAAAGACTATGGAAGAAAACAGCAATTTGAGTAGAAGAGAACAAAGAGAAGAAATAATTAAAAAGTTATTTGAAATTGACATTAATAAAGAATTTTTGGATATTGATTCTAAATATGAGTATATTGTGGAATCTATTGAAGGTGTTTTAAGTAACTTGCACAAGATTGATGAGATAATTATCAATAATCTAGTGAATTGGAAAATAAATCGTTTATCTTTTGTAGATCGAGCGATTATTCGTTTCGCAGTATATGAGCTTTATTATGAAGACACAGCGGTTGAAATAGTGATTAATGAAGCACTTAATTTAACACGTAAATATTCTGATGAAGGCGATAATAAGATGGTTGGATTCACAAATAAAGTTTTAGACAATATAAAATTATATTTAAAGAAGTAGGGATATTATGGTAGAAAAGGCGTATCTTAGTGTAACGGCTTTAACTAAATATATAAAATATAAATTTGATAATGACGCGCATTTAAAAAATGTGCTTTTAAAGGGAGAAATTTCTAATTTCAAACACCACTCAAGAGGACATTTTTACTTTACTATTAAAGATAATAAATCACAGATTAGCGCAATTATGTTTGCCTCTAATTCTAATAAAGTAAAGTTTACTCCAGTTGATGGGATGAGCGTTTTAGTTGAAGGGTATATTTCAGTATTTGAGAGTAGTGGAAACTATCAAATATATGTTCATAAGATGAGTGAAGATGGTCTAGGTAATTTGTATTTAGCTTATGAGCAATTAAAGAAGAAACTATCAAATGAGGGATTATTTTCCGAAGAACATAAATTAACTATCCCAAGGTTTCCAAAAACGATAGCCGTTTTAACTAGTCCAACAGGTGCTGCAGTACAAGATGTAATAAATATTGTTAATAGGAGATATCCTTTAGCTAAAATAATTGTTTATCCGACTTTAGTTCAAGGTGAATACGCTAAAGATTCAATTGTAAAACAATTAGAAAAAGCGAATAAACAAAAATTAGTTGATGTAATTATTTTAGGTAGAGGTGGAGGAAGTATCGAAGATTTATGGCCTTTTAATGAAGAAGAAGTTGCTTATGCAATATATAATTCAAAGATACCTATTATTTCTAGTGTAGGACATGAAACTGATTTCACAATAAGTGACTTTGTCGCCGATTTAAGAGCTCCTACTCCATCAGGTGGAGCAGAGTTGTCAGTTCCAAATCAAATAGAATTACTAAATTATTTAGATAGAATGAATAATCAAAATAGAGTAAGTTTAAATCAACTTATGAAACATAAAATTGAAGTTCTTAAAAGGGTAGAGAGTTCATATGTTTTTAAAGACCCTTTAAGAGTTACATTAAATAAATCAAAAAGATTAGATCACGCAATTGGCTTATTAGAATTACTTAATCCAATAAATAGATTGAAACAAAGTGAACTAGATTTAGAAAGAACTACAAAAGGATTATATATTTATTTTGAAAGATATTTAGCTAAAAAAGAAAATAGTTATCTATTATCTATAAATAAATTAGAATTATTAAATCCATTATCAATAATGAAAAAAGGATATTCGGTACTTAAGAAAAATGATGTTGTAATCAAGAGTATTGATGATGTAAATATAGACGATAACGTAGATATACTAGTAAATGATGGTGTGTTATGTGCAAACATCATTAGTAAGAGAAAGGGTGTAAAATAATGGCAGATAAGACTTTTGAACAAGCGTTAGTTGAGTTAGAAACTCTAGTTAAAGAATTAGAAAATGGCGAAATAGAATTAAATCAAGCTGTAAAGAAGTATAATGAAGGTATGAAGCTTAGTAAATATTGTCATGATTTACTGAAAGACGCTGAAGGGGTTATTGTTAAAATGATGAAAGATGATGAGTTAGTAGACTTTAAAGAATAATCGAGGTGTTCTTATGATAGACTTACAAGGAATAAAAGATCCTAGTTTTTTATCTGATTTAACAGTTAAAGAATTAGATGAATTAAGTAAAGAAATTAGAACTTTCTTAATTGAAAAGATTTCTAAAACAGGAGGACATTTGTCTTCCAATTTAGGCGTGGTAGAGTTAACGATTGCACTTCATAAAGTATTTGAGAGTCCAAAAGATAAAATAATCTTTGATGTTGGACATCAAGCATATACTCATAAAATATTAACAGGTCGTGCAAAAGAATTTGATTCTTTGAGACAATATAAAGGTCTAAGTGGATTCTTAAAGAGAAGTGAATCAGAACATGATATATATGAAGCAGGACATAGTTCTACAAGTATAGCAGCAGCTGCTGGTATCGAATTTTCTAAGAAATATAACGGTAGTTCTCATAAGGTAATCCCAATTATAGGGGACGGTGCACTAACTGGTGGTATGGCTTTTGAAGCATTGAATTTTTTAGGTGCTCAAAAAGACCATCAACCAATTATTATCTTAAATGATAATGAAATGAGTATTAGTGAGAATATTGGATATTTAGCAAGAATATTAAATGACATTAGAAGTAAATCAGCTTATCGTAAAATAAAAGCTAAAACATATAAAATATTGCCAAAATTCATGAGAAAGCTTACTACAAAAGTAGAAAGAGGAGTTAAAGGATTTTTCATTAATAATAGTTTATTTGATGAATTAGGATTTTCTTACTATGGTCCAATTAATGGACACAATTTTAAAGAATTACTTAAATACTTAGAAATAGCTAAAAAATCTAATAAACCTTGTGTAATCCACGTATTAACTCAAAAAGGAAAAGGGTATAAATTTAGTGAAAATGATCAAACAGGATCATGGCATGGAGTTGGGCCTTTTGATATAAAAACTGGAGAAGCAAAAAGTCATAATCTAAAAAATAATCATTCATGGAGTAAAATTATCTCTGAATATATGATAAATCACGCAAAAGAAAAAGAAGAATTTGTTGTTGTAATCCCTGCGATGATAGGGGGAAGTAGTTTTAGTAGATTTAAAGATCTTTATCCTGATAGATTAATTGATGTTGGAATTGCTGAACAAATGGCAGTTACAATGTCAAGTGGGTTTGCTGTAAGTGGTGTTGATGTATTTACACCAATATACTCGACATTTATTCAAAGAGCATATGATCAAGTAAATCATGACGTTGCTCGTCAAAATTTAAAAGTAGTGTTTGGAATTGATCGAGCAGGACTTGTTGGAGCTGATGGTGAAACACATCAAGGTATCTATGATATTCCACTTCTAAGACACATTCCTAATATGAAGATTGCTCATCCAAGAAACGCACTAGAAGCCTTTAAAATACTAAATTACGCGTTTAAAGTGAATACTTCTCCATTCGTAATTCGTTATGAAAGAGGACAAACAAATTATGATTTGTCTAGTGGAATTCCAAGTAGTATTTACCAATTACCTAAGTGGGAAATTATGAGGGATGGAGATAAAGTAGTCTTTATTGCTTTTGGTTCTATCTTAGAAAAACTCCAAAAAGAAGTTAAAAGATTGAATCTGGATGTTTGTATAGTAGATGCGAAATTTATTAAGCCACTAGATGGAGAAATATTAAAATATGTCTCAGATAAAAATGTTCCAATTATTATTTACGAAGAATCTTCTATTTTAGGAGGATTCGGAAGTTCAGTATTAGAACACTATGTTACTAATAAATTAAGTATCTCTAATATAACTTTGATGGGGATAGAAGATCATTTTATCGATCAAGGAACAAAAGAGGAAATATTAAAAGAGTTAAATCTTGATATAGACAGTATAATAAATTTGATCAAAAAATTAGTTTAGACAGAATGGAAGTGAAGCCATGCTAAGTTATATCTCAGTTAAGAATTTTGCAATAATTGAAAATATTGAAGTTGATTTTAATAAAGGCATGACGGCTTTAACTGGAGAAACTGGGGCTGGGAAAAGTTTACTAATTGATGCTATTGGATTATTGCTAGGTGATAGAGCTACTTCAAATATTGTAAGAACTGGTTCACTAAAAGCAGAAGTTGAAGGGATTTTCAACATTGATAATCCTAAAATTACTAATTTACTTAAAAAATTCGAGATTAATGATGAGAGTAATCAATTATTAATAAGAAGACAAATTACAACTTCAAATAATAATATAATTAAGATTAACAATCATACTGTTACACTTAGCCAATTAAAAGAAATCACTTCTTTATTAGCTGATATTCATACACAACATGATACTCATAGACTAATAAATCCACAAACATATATCGAGATAATTGATGGATTTGAAAATGAATTAACTAGTGATTTGTTAAGTGTTTATAATAGTGAATTGACGGCATATAAAAACGAATTAAAGGAATTAAACTACCTAAAAAAAACAAATACTGAGTTATTAGAAAAACTAGATTTAATGAAATTCCAAGTAAAAGAACTTGAATCTTATAATTTAGATTTATTAGAAGAAGATATGTTGATGGAGCAAGTTGAAAAAATGCAAAACTTTGATAAAATTTATCAATGTTTAAATGAAACAAAGCTAGTATTAGAAGGAACTAACGCTCTTGATAACATTTATACTTCTGCGAAAAATATAGAATCAATTGAAGAATATGGCGATGCATACTCTAAATTAAAAACACGCTTTTCAGAAGCGTATTATGAGCTTGATGATACTTTTGAAACTTTGAAAAGCGAGTTAAGTTCACTTGATTTTGATCCAAGATTATTGGATTCACATCAAGAAAGATTAAATAGTCTTGATTCATTAAAAAGAAAGTATAAAAAAGAAATTCCAGATTTGATTGAATATCTGGAAAAAATTAAAGAAGATATTGAAAACATTGATAATTTTGATGAAGTTATACTTAAACAAGAATTGAAGGTTAAATCACATTTTGAAAGTGTCAAAGAAGAAGCAAATAAAGTATCAAATCTAAGACGAAAAACAAGCTTGTTTATCCAACAGGAATTATTGAATATCTTAGAAGACTTAGAACTTAAAAAAACTCATTTTGAAATTGAGTTTTTGAATGAAATTGATGATAATTA
>DAOWHG010000103.1 GCA_030641535.1 Mycoplasmatota bacterium
AAGGTATGAAAGCTCCTAAATGCGCAGGAATAATTCATTCAGATTTCGAAAGAGGATTTATAAGAGCTGAAACGATCGCATGCGATGATTTTATAAAATTTGGTGGAGAGCTCGGAGCAAAAGAAGCAGGAAAGTCAAGAAGCGAAGGAAAAGAGTACATAGTTAAAGATGGAGATGTAATGCACTTTAGATTCAACGTATAATAAAGCACAAAATTTGTGCTTTATTTTTTTATTTAGCGTTGAAAACAATTCTGTGATAAAATTAATATAGTAATTATTTTACTTGAATGGAAGGTGTTTTATGGAAGTTAAAGTATATCGTCTATCTGCTTTTCCAAAAGAGAGGCATGGTGGAAATGCTGCAGGTGTTGTTGTAGACGCAAATAAGTTAAGTGAAAAAGAGATGCAAGAGATTGCAAAAGATGTAGGATTTTCAGAAACTGCATTTGTAATTGACAGTCCTAATGCAGATTTTAAAGTCAGGTTCTTTACACCGCTTAGTGAAGTTGGATTATGTGGACATGCCACTATTGCAACTTTTAATTTACTTCGTGATATAGGTAGAATTAAGAAGGGCTTTTATACTCAAGAGACTAAGGTGGGAATCCTTAAACTTGAAGTAAAAAAAGACACAGTTTTTATGGAACAAATTCCTCCAATTTATGGAGAATTTGTTGATCCATCAGAAATATATGAATGTTTTAATAACTATGAATTTATAGACAGTTCATTACCTATAAGAGTTCTTTCTACTGGAATGAAGGAAATATTTGTACCTATTAAGAGTGTCAAAGAGTTAAACCGTCTTAAACCTGATTTTGATAAGATTATAGAGTTGTCACATAAGTACAATGTAATTGGGATTCACTGTTTTTCAATGACAGATGAAGAAGATGTAGATGCATATGGTAGGAATTTTGCTCCAATTGTAGGTATAAATGAAGAAAGTGCAACTGGAACAAGTAATGGAGCACTTGGATGTTACTTAAATAATTATATTGATGAAAATAAAATAAAGTTTACTTTGAGACAAGGATACAGCATGAATAAACCTTCAGAAATTACGACTTTACTACATATTAAGAATGATGAAGTAGTAACTGTATTTGTTGGAGGAAACGCAATTATTATCAAGGAGTGATAACATGAAAACAGTAATTGTAACTGTTGGAAAAGAAGTTCTAACTGGAAAAACAATTAATACAAATTTAACTAGTATAGCTATGAGACTTAATCAAATAGGAATTGATGTAAATCGTTCTTTTGTAATTGATGATGATAAGGAAGAGTATTATAAAATACTCGATTTTATAGATGAAGATTTGATAATCTTTACTGGTGGGCTTGGTCCAACAATTGATGATATATCAAGAGAGACTGTAATAAATTATTTTGGAGTTGAGACATATATAAATGAGGAAATTCTCAAAGGGATTAAAACCTACTTTGACCACATCGATGTAAAAATGGAAAACACGAATAATAAACAAGCTCTTTTTCCTAAAAATAGTATCATTTTGGAGAATAAATTAGGAACTGCTCCTGGAGTGATATTTAAAAGTAAGAAAAAGACAATTGTTTTGTTCCCTGGACCGCCTCACGAAATGTTCCCTATGCTTGATAAATTAATTGAATATCTAACAGAAAAACTAAATATTAAGTTATTTTCAAAAGGATTTAAATTAGTAGGAACTGGAGAATCTACAATGGAACAATCATTGTCAGGGTTTTATCAATTTCACACTAATGTAAATATTGCACCTTATGCGAGTGTAGGAGAAATAAAATATATATTTACTTCAGATAATCAAAGTGATTTAAAATGTTCTATGAATGAATTTCGTTCTTTTTATAAAGAATATATCTACGGCGATTTAGAGGATACTTTAGAAGGAGTAGTTGTTAAGAAATTAGCTGAAAATAATTTGATTATTTCTATAGTGGAAAGTTGCACAGGAGGGCTACTTGCTGGTGCAATAACTAATGTCTCTGGATCTTCCAAAGTATTTAACGAAAGCATTGTTACATACAGTAATGAAGCTAAAATAAAGTATTTAGATATTTCATTAGATACACTTAGCAAGCATGGAGCAGTAAGTGAAGAATGTGCATTTGAGATGGCAAATAATTTATATAAAAAGACTGATTCTGATATAACTGTTTCTATTACAGGCATCGCTGGACCGACTGGAGGAACAGAAGAAAAACCTGTAGGTCTTGTCTGTTTTGGAATAACTTACAAAAATGATACTTCAACTTATAAAAAAATATTTAATGGTAATAGGGAAATGATTAGAAGAAGAGCAGTTATTTATGCTCTCAACTTAGTTAGGAAAATCAATATATAATAGAAAAAGTAGAGAATCAAACGTTCTCTACTTTTAAGATAATAATTTGTTAAATCAACAATTCAACAAATAAGACTAAGAGTTCAAAAATAACTATCAGGATTATAATTTTTTTCATAGTCTCCCCCTAAGTATAGTTTATAATACGTTTTGCAATGATTTAAGCAATTAAAGTATGTTGCAAAATATTGCATGTAAAATTCATTTTTTTCACTTATATATTGTATATATAAAATAATATTAATTAGTTTACATTGAAAAACAACTGTGCTATAATTATCAAGCTGAGTGAAAACTCATCCTTGCTGTTAAACAGCCAATAGACCAAGAGGAGGTAAAAAAATGAGAAAATATGAAATTATGTATATCATTCGTCCTACTGTATTAGAAGATGATAGAAAAGCTTTAATTGAAGAATTAAACACTATCTTTACATCTCGTGGTGCAGAAGTTACTAAAGTAACTGAATGGGGTACAAGAGATTTAGCTTATGAAATCGAAAAACACAAAAAAGGATATTATGTTGTATTAGATGTAGTATCAAACGATGAAGCTAGAATCGAATTTGATCGTATTGTTAGAATTAAAGAATCAATAATTCGTTATTTAATCTTAAAAGATGAGAGATAAGGAGTGATTTTATGATTAACCGTACTGTTTTAGTTGGACGCTTAACTAAAGATCCTGAATTAAGATATACTTCAAGTAACATAGCATTTGTTAAATTCACACTTGCTGTGAATCGTACTTTCGCAGGTCCAACTGGTGAAAGAGAAGCAGACTTTATTCAATGTGTTGTTTGGAGAAAACAAGCAGAGAATTTAGCACGTTTTGTTAAAAAAGGAAGTTTATTAGGATTAGAAGGAAGAATACAAACAGGTTCATACGACGACAAAGATGGAATTAGAAAATACACTACTGAAGTTGTTTGCGATAGCGTACAATTCTTAGAGCCTAAAAATCAAGATAGTGAATCTAGAAATTATGAGCCTCAAGAATATACAAGAAGTTATCAAAAAAATGATTATGAAAAACCAAAAAGAAAAGAATCTACTCCTACGATAGATGTAGCTGAGGACGATTTACCATTTTAAGGAGGAAAATTAAATGGCTAGAACTGGAAATTTCCGTAAAAGACGTAAAAAAAGATGTTATTTCACTGATAACAAAATTACATATATAGATTATAAAAATATTGAATTACTAAAAAGATTTATTAGTGATCGTGGTAAAATCTTACCTAAACGTGTTACTGGAACAAAATCAAGATACCAAGCTGAATTAAGTGTTGCTATTAAACGCGCACGTCATATGGCTTTATTACCATTTGTAAAAGAATAAGACTCATTTCTGAGTCTTTTTTTCTACATTATTGATTTTGAATTTAGGCTCAATTATGATATAATTATTAAGATAAAACGAGGTGGTTGTATGAAAGCACTATTTAAAGTTTTAGTACCTATTTTAATAACTTTAATATTACTTATTTTTATTATTTTCCAAGATAATAGTGTTTTTATTTTAATATTTTCTGGAATTATTGTGTTAGTTATGGCTAACGCTTATTTTCAAATATTTTATTATCGTAAAAAAAATCAAAAAATTTCATGGCTATCTAATAAATTAAAAGATACTCAAAACATAGTTGCTCGAAAAGATATCGCAGAGAAGAAAGTAATTGCTGAGATGCCTTTAGGAATTATTGTGTTTGATGAATCATTAGTAATTAAATGGGCAAATAATTGTGCAAAAGATATATTTGAAAATGTACTAATAAAAAGAAATATAGAAACTCTCTCCACAGAGATTTTTAATAATCTAATTGATAAACAACCTAGTAAGGTTCTTGTGATGAAAATATATACTCATGAATATGAAGTAGAGTTTGATTTTGAAAACTTAATCTTATATTTAACTCAAGTATCTGAAAGAGAAGAAATAAAAAGAAAATATGATAATGCAACTGATGTAATCGCAGTGTTAAATCTAGATAATTTAGATGACGCAATTAGTGTATTAGATGTATCTGAACGTAGTTACATTCAAGGAAGATATTTAAAAGTACTAGAAGATTGGGCTGAGGAATTTGGATTTTATCTAATTCCGATTGCCAATTCAAAACTTATTGCTGTAATGAATAAATCTAATCTAGTTGAGCTTATTGAGAATGAATTTAATATTTTAAATGAAATATCTGAAATATCAAAAGAAAATGATTTACTAGTTACTTTAAGTAGTGGTATAGCATGTGCAAATATCAAATTTAATAAACTAGGAGATATCGCCGAAGATGCTCTAGACTTAGCGTTATCAAGAGGTGGAGACCAGATAGTAGTTAATATCGAAGGAAAAGATTTACGCTACTTTGGAGGTAACACAAATACAGCTGAAAAACGTACTAGAATTACAACAAGAATTAATACTCAAAAACTAGAAAAACTATTTGAAGAGAGTCATCGAGTTTTTATTATGCCTCATATACATCCTGATACTGATGCTTTAGGTGCAGCGATGGGTATTTTAAAACTTGCTCAAACTTTTAACAAAGAAGCATACATTATTTTAGAAACAGATGGTTCAGACAAAACTGTTAAGAAAATAATCCAAATGATTGAATATGAATATGTCATATTCTTAGATCATATTATTTCTCCAGTCTTGGCATTAGAATATATTAATAGAGAAGATTTGCTAGTATTAGTAGATCACCATTCTTACGGACAAACTATTGAACAGAAAGTAATTGCCAAAACAAAAAAACTAGTTATTATCGATCATCATAGAAAACTAGTTGATGCGATACCAGATGCATTAATAAGTCATATAGAACCTTACGCATCAAGTAGTGTTGAGTTAGTAACTGAAATGATTGATTTATCTAGTAGAGAAGTAGAAATAAACCAATTTGAAGCAACTGTTATGCTATCTGGTATAATGGTTGATACAAATAATTTTATTTATAGAACGGGATCAAGAACATTTGAAGCTGCTGCAATTTTAAGAAAATTTGGCGCAGACACTTTCAAAGTGAAGACGATTTTAAGAGAAGGTTTAGATGAGATTCAGTTAAAATCAAAATTACTAACATTAGCTGAAGTAATTCATACTAAATTCTCAATTGTTATTGTTCCTACTAATATTCCAACTTCACGTAACTTACTCGCAAAAGTTGCTGATATGTTATTAGAAATTGATAACACTGTAGCTTCTTTCGCATTAGGATATTTTGAAGAGGGAATGGTTGGAATAAGTGCTAGAAGTTTAGAAGGATTTAATGTACAAATATTAATGGAAAAATTTAGCGGTGGAGGGCATCTAAATAATGCTGGTGCTCA
>DAOWHG010000116.1 GCA_030641535.1 Mycoplasmatota bacterium
AAAAACGAAGCAAAAAGCTTCGTTTTTTTTATGTTTTTAAGAACTTTCTTAATCTAGTATTTGGTGAATTATTGAAAATATAATCAGAAGTATTATCCTCAATAATTACACCTTCATCAATAAAGATTACTCTGTCAGAAACTTCTCTTGCAAAAGACATCTCGTGTGTGACCACTATAAAAGTAATCTCTTTTGAAACTATGGATTTAATAACCTCAAGTACACCTGAAACCATTTCAGGATCAAGGGAACTTGTAGGTTCATCAAACAGTATAACTTCAGGGTGCATAGCCAATGTTCTGGCTATAGCAACTCTTTGTTTTTGACCACCACTTAAAGTTGTAACATTCCTGTCTGCAAACTCAGTCATTCCAACTTTTTCAAGATAAATAAGTGCTGTTTTAGTTGCTTCTTCTTTGCTTAATTTCATAACTTTGATTTGACCAATTGTACAATTTTCTAAAACGCTCAAATTGTTAAAAAGATTAAACGATTGAAATACCATTCCAATTTTTGACCTAATTGCATTTACATTTGTGGTCTGAATTGTTAGATCTTCATCATGAAAATACATATGTCCTGATGTAACAAATTCCAATTGATTAATGCATCTTAAGAGCGTAGATTTACCACTTCCACTTGGACCAATTATTGTCGTAACTGTTCCTTTTGTGAAAGATAGGCTAATATTTTTAAGAATTTTATTATTTCCAAAATCTTTATTTAGATTTTCTATTTTTACAACTTCCATCGCCTACACCTCCACTGGAACTGATTGACTAGACAATAGATTTATTTTGAGATTACCATTTGCAAACTTTATCAATATGGTCAATAATCTTGTTGCTATCAATACAATGATTAAATATAAAACAGCAACAATTACAAACGATTCTGTGTATCTATAGTAAGTTCCTGCAACACTTTTTCCCATGTAAAACAGTTCACTTACTCCTATAACACTTAGCACAGCTGTATCTTTAATATTTACGACAAGTTCATTCCCAATCGCTGGTAACATATTCTTAATTGCCTGAGGAAATATAATGTATCTAAATGATTGACCTCTCTTCATTCCTATTGCTCTTGCAGCTTCCATTTGTCCTTTGTCGATAGCATTAATTCCAGCTCTTATTACTTCTGTTAAATACGCAGCAGTGTTTAATGTAACAATAATAATTCCTGCTAAAAGTATTGGTAATCTAAAACCTATCATTGCTAGTCCATAAAAAAATATTGCTGCTTGAACCATCATTGGAGTTCCTCTAAAAAACTCTACATAAGATGTACTCATAAAGACACTTATTCTTTTGTAAATTTTTGTCCACAAAGTATCTTTCGATGTTACTTCTTGAATTCTAAAAATTGAAATCACTAGAGCTAATAACAATCCCAAAATTGTTCCTGAAATAGAGATTAATAATGTATATTTAATTCCTGTCAAATATAATTCATAGTTATCCTGGAATATATAGATAATACCTCCAACAAAATCTTTTGGAATACTACCACTTAAAAACATTATTACTCACCTTATGGTTGACGAATAAGTGCTTCTGACATCCATTCATTACGTGTTTCATCTGATACTCCATCTAATACATCATTAATGTCTTCAAGAAGATCAGTTTCTTCTTGTCTTACAGCAACACTTACAGAAACATCTGTTTCTGCAACTTCAAATCCATTTTCTCCTAAACGAACAATTACAAGCCCTGAATTAGAAGCAACAATACTCTCAGCAACGGGTAATTCAGCTACTAAAGCATCACTTACACCACTTGATACTGAGGCAACAAGGCTTGGATAATCTGGTAAAGCAGTTTGATGTACTACTCCAGTAATTTGATTAATTAATCCATCTTGTAAAGTACTCATTTGGGCAATGACAGCAGCACCACTAAAATCACTTAATAATGTTGCACTACTATAAACTGAATCATCTGCAACAACAAATACTTGCTCACTACGATAATACTCATTAGTAAAACTAACTGTTGTTGCTCTTTCAGGTGTTGGGCTCATACCAGCAATAATAACATCAATTTCTTCTGATAATAAAGCTGGAATTAATCCATCCCATTCGATTTTTCTAAGTTGTAACTCCATGTCTAAGCTATCAGCTATATAACTTGCAACTTGAACGTCATAACCATCGCAGTAAGCTTCTACTCCTTCAATTTCCACTGCTTCATCTGAATCATTAGATGTAGTCCAATTAAAAGGTGCGTAGTTACATTCCAGTCCAACAACTAACACATTTTCATCTTCTGATTCACATCCACTTAAAAATAATACAAAACCTACTAACATAATACTTAAAACTCTTCTCATTTTTCTATCCTCCGATTTTTTTTCATAAAAAAAAAGCGTCGTCGGACACTTAAATATTTACAATAAAGTAACTACTTAGCGCCACTACTTTCGTAGGAGTGTTATGGATGTTCTCCATAATCCCATATTAATTATATGTCTATAATTAACATTCGGCGATGGTTGCCTTTCGTATGCTTCGTAGTCTACCGACTTCGCATATTACTCATCTGCATCGCAGCCTCTAAATTTTTATGATAAACGAATTTTAACAAATTTAAATAATTTAGTCAATGAAAAAATTAATGTAAGTGTTTTTATAAAAAATAAAAAAAAGTAAACAAATAGCTTTGTTTACTCCTCTATCCTATTTTAGAAAAATCTTTTATTTCTTCTTCAATCATTGCTCTATATTCTTTTTCATTTGGTTTCCATAATTCTATTACATTACCCAAGATGTCCTCTATTTGGGCAAAATCTCCGTATGGATATTTTTCTATCTCTTGTACTACCTTAACTCCCTTACTCTTTAATTGGTCGAGCATCTCCTCTAAATTATCAACAGTGAAGTTAATAATTGCAGATCTTGCTGATTTTCTTTTAAATGTTAATAGAGTAAGTTGATTTCCAACAATGTAATTAACTCCATATTCGCTTACCTTTACATTTAAAACATCCCTGTACCATTTTAGTAATTTATCAGTATCTCCCTCTAAATTCAAGAATATACCACCAATACCGTTTATTTTAGCCACTTAATCACCTCTAATTTATGATAATACAATTTGTAAATTTATTATAATTTCTATAAAATAAAAAACCTCCCAAAGGAGGTATTTTTTTATTTTGCTTGATCCATTGATTGCATTACTTGTCTAACTTGTTTTTCGGAAGGCTTTCTTCCCATTTGCATCATCATAGCTCTAATCATATTCTCACTCACAGGTGGGTTTTCTCTTAGATATTTTTTAAAGTATCTTTGTGATAAAAAGAATCCTATAATTGCCCCTACTAATAATGCTGCAACTATTAATACTATAATTAACCATGTATCCATAATCTCACTCCTTAATTAATCTCTATATTATTTTACAAGAATATCGCAATAAAAACAAGATAATTATTTTTTTCCTACTAATAAAAAGTAGAACACAGCAATCTAATTATAAAAATGATATTATTTTCAAAAAAATATTTACATTTATGGCATTATCTAATACAATGTATATGAATTATACTTGTTAGAAGGAGGTACAATATAATGCCAAGAAGAATTAGTGAAGATTGTATAGCATGTGCTGCATGTGTTGCAGAATGCCCAGTGGACTGTATTGCTGAAGGAGCTATCTTTGTAATCGATGAAGATGAATGTATCGATTGTGGAGCTTGTGAGCCAGTTTGCCCAGTAGAAGCAATTTCTGAAGTATAAAAAAAAAAGAGGTTTAACTCTTTTTTTTATACAAATTTATAAGGGTTAGTATTAATTTTACTAATAAGAATGTTGGAAGTAATTCCAGCATTTTTTAATACATTTTTTAGCTCATACACAAAGAATTTTTCAATATTATGTCCAATATCGAGTGCGTTTAAACCAATAGCTAATACATCATGGGCAACATGATAAGACAAATCACCTGTGACATATAAGTCAGCACCCATTCTTTTAGCATTATAAATATTACTAGATCCACTTCCTCCAGAGATAGCAATCTTAGAAACTGGAACATTCATATCTCCAATAAATCTAGCGTTATCCACTTTAAATGTGTCTTTAACAAACTTAATACAATCTTTCATACTCATTTTACCAACTTCACCGATTCTTCCTAAACCCTCAGAATCAGTAGTATAATCTAATATTTCTTGTTTCTTCAAATCAAGCATATTAGCAAGGATTAAATTCATCCCTTGATTACTTATATCAAAATTGGTATGTGCAACATATAGTGTAATTCCGTTCTTAATTAGTTTCTCGATTAACATTCCTTTATAGGTGTCAGTATTTATACTCTTAATTGGTGAGAAAATTAAGGGATGATGAACAATTATCAAATCAACATTCTCGGCAATTGCTTCATCAATTACTTCTTTAGTTAAGTCCAAAGATAGTAAAATTGTGTTAATATCCTTATTCATCGTTCCAATTTGTAACCCTACATTATCCCATTCGTATGCTAAATCACGTGGGTAAAATGATTCGAATATTTTTTTAATATCTATTCCATTCATTTTAAAGCCTCCTCTAAAAGAACAATACGCGCTTTAATCGCAATCCTTCTATCAACTAAAGAAATACTTAATAACAACTTATTTAATCTTTCTAATTCTTCCTCAATTCTTTTTACAAAGAAATGAGATTTTTCTTTTAGATTAACTGGTCCAAAAACTATTTGAAGTTGAGTGTACTCAACAGTTCCAGGTTCAATAATTATCATATCGTAATACTTGCCTCTATCGTTAATTATAAGTTCATCAACGATGTAGTACCCTATCTCATAAAGAATCTCTCTAATCGAATCTGGGTCATTGTTAGGTTGTAAAATAAATCTTTTTACATTTTTTAAACTATGATTGAGAAGAATGTTTCTAATAAGACTTCCACCCATACCTGCAATTACAACAACGTCCACCTTATCATCAAGTGAGTTTAATCCGTCACTTAATAAAACTTTTATTTTACTAGCAAAATCACTATTTTTCACATTATTATATGCTATAGCAAAAGGACCAACTTTATTATCAATTGCAAGTGCCTCAGAAACAAATCCTGACTCAACTGCAGCGATAGGAAGTAGTGCGTGGTCAGTACCAACATCAGCTAACTTATTAAAGCCTTGAGTAAATTTTAAACAGCTAGATAATCTTTTAGATAATGGCACTATTTTCCACTCATAAAATCTTTAAGTTTTTTAGATCTTGAAGGGTGTCTTAATTTACGAAGAGCTTTTGCTTCAATTTGTCTAATACGTTCACGAGTAACACCAAATTCTCTTCCAACTTCTTCTAATGTTCTACTACGCCCATCAAGTAATCCAAAACGCATTCTCAAAACTTTTTCTTCTCTATCAGTTAATGTCTCAAGTACATTATCAAGTTCTCGTTTAAGCATTATTTTAGAAGTAAATTCCATTGGTGTTAGATTATCATGATCCTGAATTAAATCACCTAAACTTGAATCTTCCTCTTCACCAACAGGTGACTCTAAAGATATCGGTTCTTGTGCTACTTTTTGTATTATTTGTACTTTTTCAACGCTTATTCCCATTCTTTCAGCAACTTCTTCAGGATGAGGTTCACGTTTTAATTCTTGAATTAATTGACGTTGAGTACGTACAAGTTTATTAATAGTTTCTACCATGTGCACAGGTATTCTAATCGTTCTAGCTTGATCGGCAATCGCTCTCGTGATTGCTTGTCTAATCCACCATGTTGCATACGTAGAAAATTTGAATCCTTTTGTGTGGTCAAACTTCCCAACAGCTTTCATTAGTCCCATATTACCTTCCTGAATTAAATCAAGAAATTGCATTCCACGACCGACATACCTTTTAGCAATTGATACTACAAGTCTTAAGTTAGCTTCAACTAATTTATTCTTTGCTAGCTCACCTCTAAACATTATCTCTTCAACTGTTTTTTTATATTCTGGAGTAATCTCTTCTCCAGAAGCAACAAGTTCATCAAATTGTTCTCTTGCCATTTTAGCATTAGCAATATCAATTGCTAATTCAACTTCTTTTGTGCCCTCAAGTAAATCAACTCTCCCAATTTCTTTCAAGTACATTCTTACAGGATCATCTACTTTAATTGAAATTTGACTTTCAAACGATTTATCATGAAGTAACTCTTCTTCAATATCTTTAGTAAAATCTAGATCTAAAACTATGCTCGGATCTAAATCATCTTCTTCTTCTATTACTGCACTTTCATCTGCAAATTCTAATTTAGTTGTATCATAACTTACCATTTCTTCTTCACTAACTACATCTACTTGTCTTTTCTCAAGTTCAGCAACAATAATATCAAAATCTTCAGTTTCATCACTTACATACTTTAATATTTCTTTTACTGCAATGTAACCTTTTACCTTGTTAATATCAACTAATTCCTGAATGATTTTATCTTTGTCCATGTTTTGCCTCCTTAATATATACATCTCTGTATTTTGCTAATTCAATCTTCTCAATAATCGTTGGTGCGGTTTTTATTTTCTCTTCAAGTTCTATTTGAAGATGGGAATTAATATACTCCTGAATAGCTTCAATTAAGTCCTCATACTCTTTATCATAAAGTTCAATCATCTTATTTTTTACTTTTGAATTATAAAAATGTGATTGATCTTCATTCAAGATTTTGATTAACTCAACATCGCTTATTTCAGAATTTTTACTATCTTCTAAGTTTTTATAATGTCTATCTTCAATTATATGTTTAATATCTCTACTCATTGAATTTATATAAAATATTTCACCAAATTCAGCATTGAATTTCAGCACATATTTAATATCACTGAGGAAATAGCTTAACAATCTTCTTTCAGCAAATAAATACTTAGTATCTATTTGAATTGGTCTTCTTAAAGCAGCCCCTACATTTTGAATATTCTTCTTTGTATACTGGTAAAAATCTTGTCTAATAGATTCAGAAGAAATATTAACATCTTTAGCTAAACGTTTAATATAACTCTCAATAATAGTATTTGATGTATTCTTAATTAAATCAAAAATAGTTTTCTTAAAATGTTCAATATCCAACATTTTGGAAAAATCAATATTCATATTGTTTTTCAAATAAGTAAATTCAATTTTATCAATCCATTTATCATTAATATAACTATTTAATTCAGCAGCTGAATACTTTGTAAGGTAGTCATCGGGATCTAAATTATCAGGAAGTAAAACAATCTTAACTTGCATCTTTTCATTTTCAAAAAGTTTTATAGCTCTTGTTGTTGCTTCTATTCCAGCAGGGTCTCCATCATAACAAATAGTTACATTATTAGTATATCTCTTCATTAGCTTCACTTGTTCAAGTGTAAGAGATGTTCCCATTGATGCGACACTTTCTTTAATATTAGCTCTAAAAGCAGCTATTACATCCATGTACCCTTCAAATAGTACAACTCTATTATTCTTTTTTATTTCATTAACTGCATTATTTAAGTTATAGATAACTTTACTCTTTGTAAAAATAATCGTTTGAGGACTATTAATGTATTTAGGAGAATCCTTATCTGTTTTTATATAACTTCTCCCAGAAAATCCAACTGTGTTTCCTCTTTCATCTAATATAGGGAATATAATACGTTCTCTAAATAAATCATAAAAAGAGTCAGTTTTACTTTTTTTAACTAAACCTAAGTCGTGTAAGTCAGATACTAAAATACCTTTTTCCGTAAGGGTTTTATATAAGACATCATATTCATTAGGTGATAACCCTATATTAAATGCATTTATAACCTCTGCACTTATTCCTCTACTTGAAAGATATTTTTTAGCTAAAACACCTTGTTTAGTACTTGATAAGAATAACTTATAGAAGTTCTCTGCATCCTTATTAATTTCATAATGCTTTTTATGAGGATTCTCTTTTTTATAGCTAGAGAAATCGAGGTTTATATTTGCTTTAATAGCCAAATCTTCAACTGCTTCAACAAATGTAATATTTTCTGTTTTTTGTTTAAAAGTAATCGCATTACCTTTTTCACCACATGAGAAACATGTGTATATTTTTCTTTCAGGCTCTACTGAAAACGAAGGTGTTTTCTCATTATGAAAAGGGCATAATCCAAAATAACTCTTTCCTTTTTTAGAAAGAGCTACTTTTTCAGATATAATATCAACTATATCTGTTTTTTGTAAAACTTCTTTGATTACCTCTTCATTGATTTTCGGCATTTAATCACCTAATAATATAGTTTTTCCAATAAATATGGAACTAGTTCTTCTTTTGTTAATATAACTTGTTTCATAGTGTCTCTATCTCTAATAGTAAATTTGTTTTCTTTGATTGCTAAGTCATCAATTGTTAGTGCAAATGGAGTTCCAATTGCGTCCTGACGACGATATCTTCTACCAATTTTACCTGAATCATCATAAGTAACAGTAAAAAACTTACTTAAATAAGTTACCATTTCATCTGCTAATTCTTTATGGTATTTCTTGATTAGAGGAAATACTGCAACTTTGTATGGTGCTAGACTTGGAATTAATCTTAGATTAATTCTTTCTTCATCATTTTCAAGTTTTTCATTAGTGTATGCTTCAGATAAAATAGCTAAGAAAAGTCGTTCTACACCAAGTGAAGGTTCAATTACATATGGTAAATACTTTTCGTTTGTAATTGGATCTAAATAAGTTAATGATTGCTTAGAGTATTCTTGATGTTGTTTTAAATCGTAATCAGTTCTTGAAGCTATACCCCATAATTCATCAAATCCCCATGGGAATTTATATTCGATATCTGTTGTTGCATTAGAGTAATGAGAAAGCTGTTCTTGTAAATGATCTCTCATTTTAATATTTTCTGGTTTTAACCCTAAAGATAATAAGAAATTATATGATTCATTCTTCCAGTATTCAAACCATTTCATTTCATTTCCAGGTTTTGTGAAGAATTCTAATTCCATTTGTTCAAATTCTCTTGTTCTAAAAATAAAATTAACGGGTGTAATCTCATTTCTAAAAGATTTACCAATTTGTCCACTATAGAGCAGCCATTTTTTTCGCGGGGGT
>DAOWHG010000007.1 GCA_030641535.1 Mycoplasmatota bacterium
CTTTTGTTCACCAAAAGTAAGGTGTGTTTGAAACCCTACAATGTTATAGAGAGTCCCTTCAATGTTGTCTTGTCTTAACTGCACAACAGCGTAAGGTTTATCGCCATTTGGAGCCGTTAAACCGACAGGTTTCATTGGTCCAAAAAGAAGCGTTTGATACCCTCTGCGAGCAATTTCTTCGAAAGGCATACACCCTTCAAATACTTTTAATTCAAAGTCTTTTAGCTCAGTTGTTTTTGCTTTTATTAGTTCCTTGTGCCAGATATCAAATTGCTTTTTATTCATTGGACAATTGATATAATCTGCATCTCCCTTATCATATCTACTCTTCTTATAACAGATATCCATATTTATAGAATCTAGTTCAATAATTGGAGCTGCAGCGTCATAAAAATAGAGGTATTCTTCATTGATTAGCTCTTTTATTTTTAATGAAAAAGCATCACTAGTAAGGGGACCGGTTGTGATAATAACTGGACCTTCTGGAATTGCAATAATTTCTTCTTCTATAACTTCAATTAACGGATTATTTCTAATCTCCTTTGTAACTAAAGAACTAAAGATATCTCTATCTACTGCGAGAGCTCCTCCTGCGGGCACTTTAGATGCATCAGCACATCTTATAATAAGAGAATCTAACATTCTCATTTCTTCTTTTAATAATCCTACTGCATTTTCTAGTCCATTTGCTCTTAAGCTATTAGAACAAACTAACTCAGCAAATAATCCTGTTTTATGCGCAGGAGTAAGTTTCTTAGGTCTCATTTCATATAGTTTTACATTAATTCCTCTTTTAGCGAGCTGATAACTTGCCTCACTTCCGGCGAGTCCTGCGCCTATTACAGTTACTGTTTTGTTCATTGTATCACCAATTCATCTTAGTTTAATTTGTTAATTAATCGTTTAATTTAGCTATTTTATCTGATCCAATTTCTAAAATGTATTCGAGCACTTCTTCACTTCCAGAATAATATTCATCAGTGAACTCACCGTTACTCATAAGAACTATTATCGGTGTTCCTGAATTCAATATTGTAAGTTCTGTAGGAATATTATCAGGGTCTGTCACATAAGCTCCATTCATAAAGTAAATATCTCCAACACTTTTTGTGAATGCCCATTCAAGTACACTATTCTTAACCATAATACAATACGGGCAATCATTTAAATAATAATATAAAATATATACATCTTTTTCTATGTCTAGAACTTCTTGATATGTTGTTAAATGAACATTATCAAATGAACTATAATCTAATTCAATATCTGAATAATTAGATATGAAATCATAAACTTCATCGACACCGATATACGTCTCACTTACTTGATCATCAGACATTACAAATACTGTAGGAGTACCAATAAACTCTTCCAATGTTGAATAATCAGTAGTACGGAAAATATTAAGAATATAGAAAGGTAATGTTTCGAAGTCTTCAAAAAACTCTAAAACATCTTGTTTGATTGTATGGCAATGACCACAAGTCTCACTATAATAATAAACAACATACTTATTCTCATTAATCTTTTCAGCATCATTATAAGAAGTAATTAAATGATCTGGGAAATCTAAATAATCAAGTTCGTTGGGTTCTTGTTCAGGTTCAGGTTCACAAGCTGATAGAACTAAAACTAAAATCGAAATCAATACTAATATATATTTTTTCATTATTTTGACACCCAGAAAATTAAAGGATTGTTAGATAATTGTAATTTTCTGTCCTTTACTATAATTTCACTACTATCAATAAGATTAACAAACTTTCCATCACTTATATCAACATCAATACTTCCCTTATCTAAGCCTAAATTAAAGATTCCTATAATTGCTTCCCCAGCTAAATTATATTCAGCGTAAAAAACATCTTTATCAGTAATGGTGATTTTGTAGCTACCATAACTAAATATCTTATTCTTCTTAATTTCTGACAATTTCTTTATAAGTGGAGAAATATTTTCACCATCACAATTTACTTTGTCAATATCAAATAGACTTGGTAAATTAGTATCACAATATTCTTGCCCAGCGTAAATCATAGTTGCTCCCTTACTAAAGAACACTTGAGAAGTCCAATTGTAAATTTTATTCATATCATTTTTGACCATAGGAGAAAATCTTCCAAAATCATGATTCTCTAGATTACGCATTTTTATATAGTTATCAGGGTAAATTTCTTCTTGTTTCTGAAGTTCTTCTAAATATCTCTTTAAAGGTGTTTTTCCTTCAAGATATTCTAAGAAATAAGGATGAACATCATAATCGTATGCCATATCAAATACTTGATAGATTTCAGATTCACTTAGAGCCTTGAAACCTTTACTTCTCATCATACTAATAAAATGTCCATGAACACTTTCACTTAAAAATATTGATGAAGGATTCACATCATGCACTCTCTCTTCTGCCTCTTCAAGAAATTCAAGAGGTAAAAGGCTTGCTACGTCCCATCTAAAGCCATCAACTCCAAGTTCATTCCAATAGACCAAAGCATCTATTAGATACCCCCAAAGCCCAACTTCTTTAGTATAATCAAGATCGGTGATGTCCCACCAGTCTCCAACTTTGTTAGCAAATTTATTAAATTCGTTCTTATAAAAATACTCAGGATGATTATTTAATAATACCGAGTCGTGAGATGTATGATTATACACAACATCAATCATTAATTTCATATCTTTTTTATGAATTTCATCAATTAAGATTTTAAAATCTTCAAGTGTTCCATATTCTGGGTTAATACTTAAGTAATCCATGATTGAATAAGGACATCCTAAGTCTCCTTTTTTATTAACTTGACCAATCTTATGAATAGGCATTAAATATACTACATCAACACCTAGATTTTTAATTCTATCTAAGTCTTTTGCGAACTCATTAAAAGTTCCACTCTGACTATGATTTCTAATGTACACTTGATAGATAAATAAGTTTCTTAAATCTTTTTTTGTTTTCAAGCTCATACTATCACCTCAATCACCAATATTATAACACTATTGAACTATTTACAAAACTATTTCTAGTTATAAAACTGTTTTTATAAATATAAAATTGCAAGTCATAAAAAAAGCGAGATGTTATCTCGCTTTTAACCCACTATCATATCAATCTCTGGATATTTAATACTTGAACCTCCACGGTCTCCTCTAAACATTAGAAGGAGTGCCAAAATTCCTATTCTACCTATAAACATTGTTAGAATAAGCACAATTTTACCAACCACCGATAAGGAACTGGTGATACCTAAACTAAGTCCAGTAGTACCAAATGCACTACTTATTTCAAAGAAGATTTCCCTGAAACCAAACGGTTCAGTATAAGACATGATAAGTGTACCAGTAAGAATTAACATTCCAGCCCCAATTACCACCATCATTGATTTATATATTGTATCTGATTTAACAGATCTTTTTCCTATAATAACTTGTTCTTTCCCTTTAGAGAATGATAAGATACCTAATATTGTAAGTAAGAAAGTAGTAGTTCTAATACCACCACCGGCACTATTAGGACTTGATCCAATAAACATTAATATACCAAAGAATATTTGGATTGTTTGGCTCAAATTATTCATACTAAGCGTCGCAAACCCTGCATTACGCGTTGTTAACGACATAAATAATGAATAGAAGATACTTTCAATTAAGTCCTTATCTGCGAAGTATCCATTAAATTCAACTAGATAAACAGTAACTGCACTTACTAACCATAATCCTAAATGCATACTAACTAATATTTTAGTAAAAAGAGAAAATTCAAATTTTTCTTTTTTCCTTTTAGCTCCAAACCATTCCTTCAGTTCAGCTAGAGGCCAAAAACCAATAGCCCCAAGAACCATTAGAGTCATAGCCAAGCTCTGCATGAAGTAATCTGTATTATACATAAATAAACTATCTCCACCAGGAGAAATATCAAATCCTGCATTAGTAAACATTGATATAGTCATAAAGAATGCTTGAAACATTGATGAACCTAAATCAAAATATCCAGCAAAATATAAGTATGAACTCATTACTAAGAATCCTACTATTTCAATAGATATAATCATAATTAGCACATTTTTAACAAACCTAACAATTCCTGATCTACCAATTTGATTTTGATCTGTCATTATCATAGTTCGCTCTCTAAAGCTGATTTTTTTACGTGTAAGAAGCCAAAATATTGAAACAAACATAATAAGCCCTATACCACCAAACTGCAGTATAAATGCTAATACTGTTTGTCCAAAGATTGTAAATACATCTTTAACTACTACTGTAGTTAATCCTGTTGTACTCATTCCGCTCACACTGACAAAAATTGCGTCAATCCAGCTTAAGGATTGCCCATCTTGGATTGATATAGGTAACTTAAGCATTATAGCTCCTGTCATTAAAAACAAGAAGTATGATACTACGAAGCCTCTTATATATGTTCCAAAGAAGAATTTCCTAAGTTTTTTCATTTTAATCACAACCTTCTGAAATCTCATTTATTATAGCATAATCTCTAATAATTGCAAAAAAAGTTCTCTCTACTTAACACC
>DAOWHG010000069.1 GCA_030641535.1 Mycoplasmatota bacterium
AAATAGAGCAATTCATAATGTTCAGGATATTACAAATATGGAATTTAAAAGTTTAAATGCTAAAGAAGGTAGTACTCTTAGCTTAGGAAATAAAACGTTCACTTTCTATAATGCTATTATGTTGCACTGGCCTGATACAATTTACAGTTATTTAAAAGAAGATAAAGTATTATTTACTTGTGATTCTTTTGGAGCTCACTATGCATTAGATATTCCCCTTCAAAGTAAAGTTGAAAATGAAGAAGAATATTTAGAAGCCTTTCATTATTATTTTGAAAAAATCTTTTCTCCATTTAAATCTTTCTATTTAAAGGCAATCGCTAAGATTGAAAACTTAGATATCGATATTGTATGTGTTGGACATGGACCTATATTAGATCAAGACCCATGGAAAATAATTAATTATACAAAGGAACTTGCATTACAAACTCGTAGGAATGAAAAAGCTTTAATTGTTATTCCGTATGTGACTAGTTATGGCTACACTGAGTTTGTAGCTAAGAAAATTGCAGAAGAGTTATTAAAAGAAGATTTTGATGTAGAAATCTATAATATGACCTTCAGTAAAATCGAAGATGTAATGGAAAGATTAATTATTGCGGATGGAATTTTAGTAGGAAGTCCTACAATATTAGGTGACGCACTTCTTCCTATTTGGCAATTATTAATTAGATTAAATCCATTTGAACACGGAATAAAAAAGGGTAGTGTTTTTGGAAGTTATGGGTGGAGTGGTGAAGGAATTAATCATGTTGATACAAGATTAAAACAACTAAAGATGAAAACAATTCCTCCTTATAAACTTAAGTTTAAAGCAAGTGAAGAAGACTTAGATAATTTAACCGACTATATTCAAGATTTTGTTAGATTAATGATTAAGTAAAAAGTTGAAGAAATTCAGCTTTTTTATTGACTTAAATATACTCAACATATATAATAGTTAGGTAAGACCTAACTATTAATTTGAGGTGATGAAATTGGACAAAGAAGAAATTAGATTATCTTTTAATAAATTTCTTAAAATGTACTTTAATTCTTGTAAAGAAGTGTATGAAGAAATTAGTTTTGATAGGATAACAAGTAATCAATTTAAATATTTAAAAAACATTCGTGTAAATAATGAAGTTACGCTTACTCAACTCGCGATAACATTTAATGTTTCTAAGCCTACAATGAATGAAATTATTCATAAGTTTATGAATGCAGGAATTGTTAAGAAAAGAAGAAGTGATACTGATAAAAGAGTAAGTTATATTTCTTTAACTGATATAGGAGTAACATTATCAACAACAAACATTCTTGAGAGTCAAAGAGCAGTTGAAAACATGATGAAAAAATTGAATAAAGAAGAAATTGATATAATTACTAATTTATTCGATAAATTTGGAGATGATGAATTATGATTTTTGGAAAAATAGTTAACAAGTACTACTTAAAATATTTGCATTTTTTTATATTAGGAATAATCGCTTTGGTAATTGTCGATTATTTTCAACTTGAAATTCCAGCCTTAACAGGTAAATTAATAGATGATTTAGTAAATGGTGATATTAATAGAGAAGGAATTATTGATATTGTCAGTTTGATGGCAGTTTATGTTGTAATAATAATAGTCGGTAGATTTCTATGGAGAATTTTTATTTTTGGAGCTTCTAGGAGAGTTGATTATGGAATAAGAAATGAAATGTTTATTCATACAGAAAAGTTGTCAAATCGTTTTTATTCTGAAAATAAAGTTGGAGGATTAATGGCTTATTTTACAAATGATTTAGAAGCTGTTAGAAGAGCTGTAGGACCAGGAATGATAATGTTAGTTGATGCTTTATTCTTAGGTGGACTAGCTTTTTATCATATGTTCAAACTTGATTTTGCTTTAACAATGTATTCTGGTATTCCTCTATTGTTTATTGCTATATATGGAACATATATTGGAAATAAGATGCGTAAAAAGTTTAAGGAAGCACAACAAGCTTTTGAAGATTTGAGCGACTTTACTAATGAGAGCTTATCTGGAATTAGTGTAGTTAAAGCATTTGTTAAAGAAAAAACAGAGATAAAAGAATTTTTGAAAGTGAATAAAAGAGTAAAACAAAAAAATGTTGAATATGTAAAAATGCAAACAATTTTACAAGTAACTATTAGGCTAATTGTTAGTATTATATTCATTGTTATTCTTGGGTATGGTGGATATTTAGTTAAATCAACAGCAGGAACGGCAACTCCGTTCACTGTAGGATCATTAACAGAATTCTTCATGCTATTTAGTGCTTTGATTTGGCCAATGATGGCTCTTGCTATGATAATTAATGTAAGAAGTAGAGGAAAAGCATCTCTTGAAAGAATAGCTAGAATTTTAAATGAAGAGATAGATGTTTATGATGAAGATGTAATAGATGTTGAAGAAATTAAAGGAGAAATAGAATTTAGAGATTTATCTTTTAAATATCCTGACGGTAGTGAGGATGCTTTACATAATATTAATTTTAAAGTTAATGTTGGCGAAACTGTTGGTGTTCTTGGAAGAACTGGAAGTGGGAAAACCAGCATTGTCGATTTATTACTAAGAATCTATAATGTTGATGAAAATAAATTATTTATTGATGGAATAGATATCATGAAATTACCAATAAGAAAAGTTAGAGCAAGTATTGGATATGTACCGCAAGACGGTTTCCTATTTTCTGATTCGATATCTAATAACATTTCTTTAGGTCTTCAAAAAAGAAAAGATGTTTATCAAGAAATTCAAGAAGCTGCAAAATTAAGCGATGTTCATGATAATATTGTTGATTTCTCAGAAGGATATGAAACTGTAATTGGGGAAAGAGGAGTAACTTTAAGCGGTGGTCAAAGACAAAGATTAAGTATAGCTAGAGCGCTAATTAAAGACCCTTCTATTCTTATAATGGATGATAGTATTTCCGCAGTTGACACAAAAACTGAAGAAACAATCCTTTCTAATTTAGAAAAAGTTAGAAAAGGGAAAACGACATTAATTATTTCTCATCGTATAAGTACGATTAAAGATGCAGATAAGATTATTATTGTTAATGAGGGAAGAGTAATTGATGTTGGAACTCATAATGAATTAATCAAAAGATGTAACTTCTATAAAGACATGGTAAATCGTCAAAAACTTGAAGAAGAAATAGAGGTGGCATAATGAGTAAAGAGATATCTGAAAAAAGACAATACACAATGAAAGACAGTGTAATAATAAAAAGACTATTAATATATGCTAAACCTTTTATCCCTGAATTTCTTATCACATTGCTATTCATGGTAATTAGTGTGGCATTAGGATTGCTTGGACCATATTTGGTTGGTAGAAGTATGGATGTTATTAACACATCTGATATTGATTTGCAGGAGTTATTTTTAATTCTAAGTATTTACGGAATTGCTATTGTGCTAGGAAGTTTCTTTAATTATGCTCAAACTATTATCTTACAAAAAACTGGGCAAAGTATAATATATAACATCAGAGAAGAAATTTTTACGCATTTAGAATATCAAGATATAAACTATTTGAATGGTACTCCAACAGGAGCTTTAGTGACAAGAGTGACAAACGATACTAACACTCTTAATGAGATGTATACAAGTGTTATAGTAAGTGTATTTAAAAACATATTAATGGTGTTAGGAATAATTTTAGCAATGTTTTTATTGAATAAACAATTAACATTATTAGTTTTAATTGTTGTTCCGTTTATTATCATATTTTCATTTATATTTAGAATGTTTTCTAGAAAAGCTTACCGAGAAGTTAGAGCTAATTTATCTAGAGTAAATGCATTTTTAGCTGAGCACTTGTCAGGGATGAAAATTATTCAAATATTTAACCAAGAAGTCGCGAAATTTAAAGAATTTGATGAAAAGAATACAAAACTTAAAAGATCGTATTATAAAAGAATCCTAATTTTCGGATTATATAGACCAACAATGTATTTCTTATTTATGGCTGCGACAATTATAGTTTATTACTTTGGAGGTCTAAGTGTTATTGAAGGAGTAGTAACAATTGGTGTATTAATAAGTTTCCAAAACTACATTGGAAGATTCTTCGAACCAATTCAACAACTCGCAGAACAATTTAATATTTTACAATCAGCATTTGCTTCTAGTGAAAGAATATTTGGAATACTAGATAGTAAACCAGAAATAAATGATCAAGAAGATGCTTTAGAATTATCTGATATGGAAGGTAAAATTGAATTTAGAAATGTATGGTTTGCATACATTGAAGATGAATGGATATTAAAAGATGTTTCTTTTGTTGTTAACGCTAAAGAATCTGTCGCTTTTGTTGGTGCAACAGGGGCAGGTAAAACAACTATTTTAGCACTTATCACGAGAAACTACGATATCCAAAAAGGTCAAATTTTCATTGATGGAATTGAAATTAGAAAAATTAAGAAAAGTCATTTAAGAACATACATAGGTCAAATGTTACAAGATGTATTTATGTTTAGTGGAACAATAGAATCAAACATAAAACTTCGTAATGAAGATATAAGCGACGAGAAAATGATCCAAGCTTGTAAGTATGTCAATGCCAACCATTTTATTGAAAAATTAGATAATCAATATCTAGAAGTTGTTAGAGAAAGAGGTAATAATTTCTCAACAGGACAGAGACAATTACTTTCATTTGCTCGTACGATTGTTCATGAACCAAAAGTAATGATTTTAGATGAGGCAACAAGTAATATTGATACTGAAACTGAACAGCTAATTCAAGAATCACTCACAAAGATGATGACTATTGGAACGATGTTAATCGTTGCACATCGTCTATCTACTATTTCACACGTAGATAAAATAATTGTCCTTTCAAAAGGCGAAATTATTGAGCAAGGTAACCACCAAGAACTACTTAAAAAAAGAGGGCATTATTATAATTTGTACTTGCTACAGTACCAAGATTAAAATGATAAGAGCAGTATATAGAAATACCTTTTTAGCGCTCTATTAAAAGGTAGTGCGAATGATAGGTAACTATTTCAAAAATAACAAACACTGCGAATATATGCTATTCATATAGTATATTGAGTTGTAAGAAAAGTAGCGTAAATCGACTTTCACCTTCGAATTTTCTGATTTATAACATATCAATTTATTGTCTAAAAAGGATGATTTAATGGTAGCACCGTGTTGTAATTGAGTAATTTATGGACATTAAATACTTGCATAAAAAAAAGAAGCCAGTTGATGACTTCTAAGATAGATAACTGTGGTGGAGTCAATTAGAGGATTATTACCACAATATAACTTCAAATAATACCAAAATCAGAGCTAAACTGAATATTATAAATATCAAAGCAATTCCATAATAGTCTCTTTTCATCTTTTTAAGTTCAAACTTTGAATACTTAACGGTAGGATCCATAACTGAATGATGTGAGTTTTGAAAAGCACAAATAAAATGATCCATTTCGAAATAAGCTGATATTATAAGGTGAACTGACATTGTAATAGTAATTCCAATTGGTACAAGGAAAAAATACTTGTTTATTCCAGAAATATAAACTACCAGTGCAGATGTAAAAATCAATGCAATATATCCATATCTTAAAAAATATGCTCTCATAATTGAAGATTCAACATCATATCTCTTAACTTTTGTCATTTTAATCAGTCCTCTCAAAATCAATTTTAGCATATAAAAGGATGTCAGTAAATGACTTTCATATGATTTACGATGCAAAACGTTATTACTGTACTATGTTTAATTGGTGCATGAAACGTGTCTGTCTACCATTTCTCACGTTGATAACATAATAGTGCTGAGTAAAGGTGAGATAATAGAACAAGGGAACCACCAAGAGTTATTAAAACAAAGAGGTCATTATTACAATTTGTATTTAATTCAATACAGTGATCAAAATAAGTAAGACAGCATTTTTATTTCTGTTTTTCCTTTAGTAAAGCGGGAAAATGGTGTGCCAATTAATATTTACATTATAATTCTACGCAAAATGAGTATTGATATTCTTGTAAAAAAATATAGGGGTATACTTTCACTTTGACGAGCAAAGTCCTTGTTTTATGTTTGGAAAAAACTACTTTTTTGAATCGTAGCACATAGATTGAAATAGTCGAAAAAATGCCTATTTTGCTATTTTTTCGGATAATGTCAAAAAAAAGACAACAAAATGTTGTCCATTAATTATTCTTATATATA
>DAOWHG010000022.1 GCA_030641535.1 Mycoplasmatota bacterium
AGGAGCTGAAGAAGGAATTGAATTCTTCTGCGGTAACGGACCTCAAGAAATTATGATTAAAAAAGGTAAAGTTACAGGACTTAGATTATGGAAATGTTTATGTATCTTTGATGAAGCAGGAAAATTCAATCCTGAATTTGATAAAGAATGTGAACAAATTATTGAAGGAGAACAAGTTTATATAGCAATTGGACAATCTCCTGATTATGAATATCTTCCTGAGTCTTTATCTAAAAAACTTACTTTCGAAAGAGGTAAAATTAAAGCTTCTGAACTTGGACAAGTTGAAGGATTACCTTGGTTGTTTGTTGGTGGAGATATATTACGTGGACCAGACCTAATTAGTGGTGTGGCTGACGGACATAGATCTGCTCAAGGAATTGATGATTATCTATGCAATAAAGCTAAGAAAAAAGATATCTCAGATACTTTAAAAGAAATGAGAGAAGCTGCTAAAGAAAGTTCACCAAATTTAACATATAAACAAAAGAAATAAGACATAAAGAAAAGGACTACAATTTGTAGTCCTTTTTAATTACCATTTCCAGGATCATCACTATTTCCAGGATCATCATTATTACCAGGGTTATCATCTTCAGTAGTTTCAGTATTTAATAATTTATAATGAATACCGTTTAACTCTCTTACTGTTAAATCTTTTAAGTCTTCTAATGTATAAGCTTCTTCTAGCTCTAAAATTTTATTAATTAACAATAATTTAGCAACAGTAATCTGGTGTTCTTGAGCATCATCAATTAAATCTTGAACTTCATCTGGCTCAATATCAGTAATGTTCTCAATTGGAGATAACAATGAGTAGTGAAGTATATATAAATCTTTTATTGATTGATCTTTTAAATTGAATAAAGTATAACTGTCATCTAATATAATAATTTTATTTATAAGCGATAATTTGGCAATTGTAATTTTGTTATTCCTTGCAATTGTTACTAAATTTTCGAGTTGTTCATTTGTAACATCAGGATTTCTTTCTTTTATTACTCTTACTAGAGCAGAATATTTAACTACTTCAGCAGCAATTTTAGTTTCAAGTTGTGTTTCTAATCTTTCTCTCAATTCAGAATTATCAGAATCAACACTAATTAAAACAACATTTTCTTCAGTGGTATCAACAATGAATCCTTGATCATATGCTTCTTCAATCAATATTTCAATTGCTTGATCTAATGATAAACCTCTGAAAGTAGTATTAGGATTAATGATTTCTTCACCATCATCGTTAATAGCAACAACATTAATTACATTATCGTCTTCATCTAAAGTTATTTCGATAGATGGATTAATATCAACTGTAATTGTTGACGCTATTACAGGTGTTGATGGCTGTGAAGTCATTACCAAAGTAATGAGCAATGCTATTACAAATACAGAGGCAAGTGAATATGAAAAACTTTTTAGTGAAAAATAATCTAGTAAAGATTTTTTATTTTTAACAGGAACTCTAAATTCACTAGAATTCTTTATGCTATTTAAAACATCAGGAGTACGTTCATCGCACGTTTCCTTAATTCTAAATCTAATATCTTGTTTTTCCATCCTTGTCACCTCTTTCTATATTTTTTCTTTTAACTTTTTGATTGCTTTATTATATGTCCAAGTAATTGTTCCAAGTGGTTTGTTTAATAGTTTTGCGATCTCTCGATGCTTTAAGTCTCCGACAACATGAAGAAGTACAACTTCTTTTTCAATATCAGATAAAACTGTGAATATCTGGCTAATTAATACTTCATTTTCAGCTGTGCTTGCACAACTTCCTAAAATATATTCTTGTTCACTTATATCTATTAGCATTTCCCTTTTTCGTCTATTAAACTCATTAATTGCGAGATTCTTTGCGATTGTAACAATCCATGATTTAAAGTGAGCTCTTGGTTTATATGTATGGATCTTATCTAATGCTTTCAAGTAAGTGTCTTGCATTATATCTTCTGATAATTGATAGTCTTTTAAAATAATAAATATTGAATAATATACGATATTTTTTGTTTGATAGTAAATATCATCAAATACTTCAATATTTCCATTTTGAAGTTGCTTTACAAGTTCATTAATATCTTTGTTTGCCACTCTAAATCACCTCGCTTTCAAAGTAATTTTAACACGGCAAATAGTGTTAGTAAAGTAATAATGATGGTTAGGTAGACAGTTTGTCTACCTAACCTTGTATATGAGTCTATTATTAGTTTCCAGGAGATTCGTTGTTGTTATTTTCGTTTCTTGTTTCAACTCTTTCTTTCCAGTCTTCGATTCTTTCTTCCCATGTAGTTCTTGTTTCTGTAGCAACGTGTTCTCTTATTGCTTCAATTCTGTTTTCGATTTGTTCTTCAGTAAGATCTGGATTAGCTGCAACATGATCTTCTAATCTTTGTTTAAATTGATTGATCAATGCAACTTTTTGTTGTTGTCTTAATGCTAATTCTTCTTCAGTTAATTCATCCATTACTTCTTGATGAGCTTCTCTAACCATTGCTAGTAAATCTTTAACAGGCATTGCTAAAGCATCATCAAGCAATAATTCTTCATCAATTGTTTGAGCAAGTAGAGCTAATTTTAATTTTCCAGGAGATACTCCTAGTTCAGTAGCTTGAGTTACAAGATCTTCTTGAGTGAAATCTTCAGTTAAAACTTCACCGTTAATATAGTTCGTTGCCATAAAACGCATAACTCTATTTCTAATTCTTTCTCTTAGTTGACTTGTTAATTCTTCTTCTAAATCTGTTTCTTCATCACCTAATACAGTTATTAATACAGCGTTATCTTCACCTTCAGTATCAATAAATCCTGCTTCAGTTGCTAATTCAACAAATAGTTCTACAGCATCTTCAATATTCATTCCAATGAAGTCAGTTTCGCTACAGATGATTTCAGCGTCTTCATTTAATAAATTATATGATTCTACAAAATCATCTTCATCAACTACGAATTCAACTGATGGATTAATATCAACAGCCACATATGTACCAGCAGCTTCAGCTTCAACTGCAGACTCAGTACAAGCTGCGATTCCAAATAATAATGTAACACCTAATAGTACACTTCCTAATTTTCTAAACATTTGTAATTCCTCCTTTTTTTTCTCTCACTAACTAAACAAACGAAACAGCATTTTTATTGGAACTTTTTTAATTTATTTTTAAAAGCACTAAATGTGGTAAGTAAAATGTGTTATGATAAAATAGAAATAAGGAGTGATAATATGAAAGTAGTAGCTATTGGTGGTGTCGCTTTATCAATGAGTGCTGTTAGTAAATTAAGACGATTAGATAAAGA
>DAOWHG010000120.1 GCA_030641535.1 Mycoplasmatota bacterium
ACCTTTGTATTTAGCGTATGTTTCAACAACTTTGATAATGTTTGGATTGACCGTTTGTGATATTAAAATATTTTTTCTTTTCTTAATATTCGTTGCCATAAACATCGCTTCAGCAGTTGCTGTAGCTCCATCATACATTGATGCATTTGATACGTGCATACCAGTTAATTCTGAAATGATACTTTGGTACTCAAATATGTATTGAAGAGTCACTTGTGAGATTTCAGGTTGATATGGAGTATATGCAGTTAAGAATTCTTGTCTTTCAATTATGTGTTTAATTACTGAAGGAGTATAGTGATCATATGCTCCTGCACCTACAAAAGGAATTAACACTTTGTTTTTTGCTGATAAATCAGCGAATTTTTTGTGAATTTCTAATTCACTAAGTGAAGCTGGAATATCAAGATCCAACCCTTTTAATTCTTTTGGAATTTCACTAAACAAATCATCTAAACTGTTTACACCAATTACCTCTAGCATTTGTTTAATATCTTCTTCTGTATGAGGTAAATATTTAAACATTATAAATCACTCCTATTCGCAAATTTCTTTGTATTCTTCTGCACTTAATAGTTTGTTTAATTCTGACTTATCTTCTAAATCTACTTTAATAATCCAGTTTTCATAAGAATCTTCATTAATTAGTTCTGGACTGTCTTCTAAATCATCGTTAATTAATACGATAATTCCAGTCACAGGACATAGTACATCTGAAGCAGCTTTAACTGATTCAATCGCTGAGAATTCTTCTCCAGCTTGAACGTGATCCTCTTCTTCTGGTAATTCAACAAATACAATTTCTCCTAAACTTTCTTGCGCATAATCAGTTATACCAATAAATGCAAAACCATCATCTACTCTTACCCACTCGTGAGTATTTGTGTAATATAAACCTTCTACTATTTTACTCATTGTCATACCTCCTATTAATTTTTATAGCTTTTCTGATAGAATTTTTTATTTCTTACTACTGCTTTTTTCTTTTTGCCACGTACATCAACTAATAACTCTGTTTTTAATTTATCATAAGGTCTATCAATCATCGCCATTGCGACAGTTTCACCAGTACTAGGTGATTTATAACCAGTCGTTACTTCACCAACAAGTGTTTCTCCATGATAGACTTCGTAGCCATGTCTAATAATTCCTTTATCTAAAAGTGTTAATCCAACTATTCTTCTTTTAGTTTTCTCTTTCTTTTGTTTAACTAATACGTCTTTTCCAATAAAGTCTCCTGCTTCAAGTTTAACTGCGAAGCTTAATCCTGCCTCAATTGGAGTAATGTCTTTTGAAAGTTCATTCCCGTAAAGTGGGAGAGCAACTTCAAAACGCAATGTATCTCTACAACCTAATCCACAAGGCATTACATCGTCTTGACCAGCTTCTAAAATCAAATCCCATACTTCTTTAATTGAATCATGAGAAGAGTATATCTCAAACCCATCTTCACCAGTATAACCTGTTCTTGATACAAGACATCTATGACCTTGAATTGAAACTTCATCACTTGTAAAAAAAGTTATTTTAGATAAGTCAAAGTCAGTTATCTTTTGAAGTATTTTTTCCGCAAGTGGTCCTTGTAAAGCTACTTCTGAGAAATTTTCTGACTCGTTAGTAATTTTACAATCAAACTTATTATTTTTAATAATCCACTCGAAATCTTTATCTACATTTGAAGCGTTTACGATTAGTAAGAAGTGTTCATCAGTAAATTTATAAACTAATAAATCATCAACTACTCCACCACTAGGATAGCACATCATTCCATACAAAATTTGTTTATCAACCATTGATGCAACATCATTTGTGAATATGTGATCAACAAATTTTGCTGCTTCCTTACCTCTAACACAAACCTCGCCCATATGTGAGACATCAAACATCCCAGCTTTCTCTCTAACGTACATATGTTCTTCTTTTATTGAAGTATATACAACAGGCATCATAAATCCAGCAAAATCGACCATTTTAGCATTAAATTTAAGATGTGAATCATAAAGAATTGTTTTTTTCATAATCAATCTCCTTCAAATTGTTTCAGCGCTTGATATGAACTTCTAACAAGAGGCCCACTCGCTGTATATCTAAAGCCTTTTTCAATACCTTTTTTCTTATATAAATCAAATGTTTCTAAACTAACGTATTCTTTCACTTCAGCATGTTCTGGTGAAGGTCTTAAATACTGTCCTATAGTAATAATATCACAATCAACAGCTCTCAAATCATCCATTAATTCTAATACTTCTTCAACTGTTTCACCAATCCCAACCATAATTCCTGATTTAGTTAAAATATGAGGATTTATTTCTTTAGAAGTTTTTAATAAATTTAAACTTCTTTGATAACTAGCTCTATCTCTAAATCCAGGATATAGTCTTTCAATTGTTTCAACATTGTGATTTATAACATCAGGTGCAGCATCTACTACCTTCTTAAGTGATTCATAATCTCCCATAAAGTCAGGGATTAAGACCTCTATTGTGGTCTTTGGTCTTTCTTTTTTTATAAGATTAATACAATCAACAAATTGATTAGATCCATAATCTTTTAAATCATCTCTAGTCACAGAAGTTATTACAAGGTGTGATAAATCCATAACAGTTACGGCCTTTAATAAATTCATTGGTTCATTAGGATCAACTTTTAATGGTTTAGCATTTGAAACATCACAAAATTTACAATTTCTAGTACAGTGATTACCAAGAATCATAAAAGTAGCTGTTTTATTAGAAAAACACTCAAGTTGATTAGGACAATTGGCCTCCTGACAAACAGAAAACAAGTTATGTTGTTTCAACAAATCTCTAATCTTTTTTGTTTCTCTATTCAAGTTTTTCATATCAATTTTTAAATAATCTGGCTTCTTTATTCTAGATTTCTTTTTTTTTTCAAAAAACAGTATTAAGAATTCGCTAGTTTGTAGCTTATAAATATATTCTCTTACTCGGTGAATCTTTAGGACTTCTAAAAAGCTGTCATAATTAAATTCTACCCCAATAAAAGCGTTTTCAAAGTCTTCAATTTTTTTGAGACTAAAAAAGTCTCCATTTATTTTCAAATCCTTAACTATATCATTTTTTATCTTTACTGTTACAGAGATATTTCCTGCATCAAATTTCATTTTATTCGATATTGCATATTTTGGACTTTTTCCATAATTCCAATCATCAGAATAAAATTTCTTACTATATTCATCAACCTTATCTAGGTCCAATGTCTTATAATCAATCTTACTTGTAGCTATTTCACTAACTACATGGGCAAAAAACTCTTCTAATCCCATTTCAAGTAATTCACTTATATTAATTACTCTAGCCTTAACACTACTTATAGCGTGACTAGATAATTTTGATTTATCAGGTGTCAAACTCCCTACTAGGTTATTGAAATCAGTATCAAATAAAATTGTACCATGCATAACCATTCGATCTTTGTAAATGTATTCTGCATTTCCACTAAACTTTTTACCATTAGCTAAAATGTCGTTTCTACCTGTAAATTCAGCATTAATTCCAAGTTTATTGACCGCATTTACAATATTTTTTACTTGACCTCTAAAAATATCAGAATGACTCTTATTGCTTGTTATAAAAGAAAACTGTAAGCAGCCAGGATCAGTATACACTGCTCCTCCTCCACTGTTTCTTCTAACGACATGAATATTGTTATTTTCTACAAAGTCACGATCAATTTCTATATCAG
>DAOWHG010000042.1 GCA_030641535.1 Mycoplasmatota bacterium
CCTTTATAGCATAATCCATAGCATCGGTTATTTTATCTCCATACATTATAACTAATCCATCAATATTTCTAGCAGCCCTACCGATTGTCTGAACTAAACTTCTTGAGCTTCTAAGGAAACCTGGTTTATCAGCATCAAGCATACAAATCAAACTAACTTCAGGTATATCAAGACCTTCTCTTAAAAGATTTATTCCAACAATAACATCAAATGTACCAAGTCTTAATTCTCTAATTATTTCAATTCTTTCAAGTGTTTTAATTTCAGAATGAAGATATGTTGCTTTTATACCTATCTCTTTTAGATAAGTGGTTAAATCTTCACTCATTTTAATAGTAAGTGTTGTAATTAAAGTTCTTTGATTCTTCTCAATTCTCTTAAGTATTTCTGCGACTATATCGTCAATTTGTCCTTTTTTAGGTCTTACTTCAACTACTGGATCAAGCAATCCGGTAGGTCTAATAATTTGTTCGGCAACATAGGTTGTTTTTTCAAGTTCATAATCTCCTGGTGTAGCACTTAAATAAATTACTTGTTTAATCTTCTTATTAAATTCAATGTAATTTAATGGGCGGTTGTCTAAAGCGCTAGGTAACCTAAATCCATAATCCACTAAAGTTTGTTTTCTTGATCTATCACCATTGTACATCCCTCTTACTTGAGGCAAAGTAACGTGTGATTCATCAACTACAAGCAAATAATCATCACCGAAGAAATCCATAAGAGTAGAAGGAGTTTCTCCTTCATCTCTCAATGATAGATGTCTTGAATAGTTTTCTACTCCACTACAACTTCCTATTTCTTTTAACATTTCTAAATCATACTTAGTTCTTTGTTTTATTCTTTCCGCTTCTAATATCTGATTATTTTCTTTATAGTATTCAATTCTTTCTTCTAGTTCTTTTCCAATTCTTCTAATTCCTTCTTCTATTTTATCCTTATTAGTAACAAACTGAGTTGCGGGATAAATAGACATCACTGAATAATCACTTAGTATTTCCCCAGTTAAAATATCAAACTTTCTAATTCTTTCGATTTCATCATCAAAAAACTCTACTCTAATTCCTATTGTTTTTGAATAAGTTGGAAGAATTTCAATAACGTCTCCTCTAACTCTAAATGTCCCTCTATTAAAATCAATATCATTTCTAGTAAATAACATATCTACTAACTTTAGCAAAAGATTCTTTCTACCAAACTCTTCACCAACTCGTAAAACAAGCATTGAGTTTTTATAGTCTTCAGGATCTCCAATACCGTAAATACAAGATACACTAGCTACAACAATAACGTCTTTACGATCTAATAATGACATAGTTGCACTATGTCTCATTTCATCAATTTCAGAATTTGTTTGAGCGTCTTTTTCAATAAATAAATCTCTTGAAGGCACATATGCTTCAGGCTGATAATAATCGTAATATGAAATAAAGTATTCCACCCTGTTATTTGGGAAATACTGTTTTAATTCGTTATATAGTTGCCCAGCGAGTGTTTTATTGTGGGCTAAAACTAATGTAGGTTTGTTGATTTTATTAATAACATTACTAATTGTAAATGTTTTACCTGTACCTGTTGCTCCAAGTAAAACTTGTTCTTTAATACCTTTACCAATATTTTCAACTAAGTAATCAATAGCTCTAACTTGGTCTCCCATTGGTTGGTAATTAGAAACTAATTCAAACTTTTCCAAAAAAATCACCACCTATTATATTCTAACACAACATATAATTTAATTCATTATTGTGATAAAATAAATACGGTGATTATATGAAAACATTATTAGTAAGTATAAATGCAAAATACATTCATACCAATAACGCTGTTCGCTTATTAAAAGCAAACAGTGATTTTGATATAGATATCTTTGAATATACTATAAAAGATGATATTGACAATATCATTAAAGATATAAAAAAATATAATCCTGATGTGTTAGGATTAAGTGTCTATATATGGAATATAACTATATTCAAAAAAATACTTTGTAAATTATCATTAGTAGATTCAAAAATAATAATTGGTGGACCCGAGGTTAGCTATGAATCAAGTGATTTCCTAGATAAGTATCCTGTCGATTTCATAATTAAAGGAGAAGGTGAAATCGCATTCAATAACCTCTTAGAAGCTATTAACTCAAATAGCAATTATAGTTCAATATCTAATTTAATTTATTTAAAGAATAAAGAGATTGTACATACTCCTATGCTTGAAATTAGTAATTTAGATTCTTTAGAATTACCATACTACTTTGAGGAAGATATAAAACATATTCCTAACAAAATCTCATATATTGAGACAAGTAGAGGTTGTCCTTACAAATGCAGTTACTGTTTGTCCTCTCTTGAAAAAAAAGTAAGATTCTTCAATATGAAAAAAGTGAAAGAAACCATATTATATTTAATGAAACATGGTAGTAAAACAATAAAATTCTTAGATAGAACTTTTAACGCAAATAAAAAAACATTAGAATTATTTGCTTTTATTATCAAAAACAACAATCATAAAACAGTATTTCAATTTGAGATTACTGGAGATGTCTTAGATACTAAAATAATAGAATATCTCAATGATAATGCCCCTAAAGGGTTATTTAGGTTTGAAATAGGTATCCAATCAACTAATAAAGAAACAAACTTGTTAGTGGATCGCTTCCAAAATACAAGAAAACTTTTTGAAAACATCATTCTGATTCAAGAAAAAGGAATAATTGATCTCCATTTAGATTTAATAGCAGGACTTCCAAAAGAAGATCTCCATTCATTTATAAAAACATTCAATGAAGTCTATAACTTAGGAGCAAAAGAACTGCAACTAGGATTTCTAAAAATGTTAAAAGGGACTAAAATAAGACGAGAAGCAAGTCTTTACAATTATGTATATGATACAGAAGCTCCATATGAAATAATATCAAATGAATCTCTATCCAAATTAGATATTAATGAAATACACTTAGTAGAACACATGCTAGATATCTACCACAACAAAGAATATTTCGGAAAGAACTTACACAAATATATTTTGAATAATGTGAGCCCATATAACTTCTTTAAGGAGATTGGAGAATTCTATCAAAATCAAAATTATTCATTCAAAGGATATCAAATAGAAGATGTTTACTCTAGATTATTTAAATTTATCAGTGATAAAAGAACAATATTCACACTAAAGAAAGATTATCTAAATCGCTCTAAAATAAAGCCTAAAATCTTTTGGGATGAAGATATAAAAAGAGAAGAAAAAGGCATTATACTTAATAAATTAGCTACTATGAACAAAACCCCTGTCAACTCTCTTTATAAACATTCCGTTATTATAAAATATGATAACGAGTATTATATTGTTATGTACGAAAATTTCAAAAGTAAAGGGTATGAAATAAAAGAAGATATCAAATAAATGATATCTTCTTTTTATTAGTTTCCTAGCCTTAAAATAGTTTTATAAATCTCTTCCACAAATTCATCAATAGGAACATCTAAATTACTATTAGAGTACCTAAATATTGCTCCAACAATCAAGCTCGAAAAAACTAGATTGTTGATAGGTTTTGGATCTATATCCAATAGTTTTTCAGTAACACCCTTGATGAAAATAAGAATGAATCGTTTCTCAAGAAGATCTCTAGTTGATTCCATTTTATCCTTTAGTTCTTCTCTAATATTGACAGGCATTCGATGAATAAAATCTTTAGAAAATATTTGATACACCATTTTGCTTTTCAGAGAGACTTCTAATATCTTTGCGAATTGCACTTTGAAAGCTTTCTCAAAATTCATATTTTCAATATTATCAATATTAATTATTTCATCAATACTACTATTCGATATTTTTAGTAACGCTTCCTTAAATACATCATCCTTTGTTTTAAAATACTCATAAATTGTACTTTTTCCAATATCAACTCTATTTGCAATTTGCGAAATTGTTAAGTCTGTTGAAAATCCTTCTTCCTGAAATTTAGAAATTACAGCGTCTAATATTTCATCTCTTCTACTCAACTAGTTCATCCCCTTTTTTGGGAAGAAACACCAATAATAATATTACAATTACTACAAGTGGTGACCCAACATAAATAGCCCAAGTATATCCTAGCGCTAATACGACAGCTACAGTTAAAGCAGCAATTAATACAGCACTTAATATTCCTAATACCATTCTTGTATGCTTAGTAATAAGGAAATACATAATTGGAACAATTACTAGAGTTAACATAGTAGCATAAATTAATCCACCAATACTAGTTACTGCCATTGGTTGCATCATTTCAGCACCTTCTCCAACTCCTAAAGCCATAACTGTTAAAGCTAATATTGTAGTTAACGCAGTCATAATAACTGGTCTTAATCTTGTACGACCTGCTTCTAGTAAAGCATCCATAATTTCTAGTCCTTCATCTCTTAACTGATTAGTATAATCCACAATTACTATTCCGTTGTTTACAACAACACCAGTTAAGATTATGAGTCCAATTAGTGAAACAACACTTACCGGCATATTCACGAAGAATAAAATCAAGAATCCTCCTGTGAAAGCTAATGGAATTGTGAACATTATGATAAATGGATATGTGAGCGATTGGAACTGTGAAGCCATAATCATGTAGATAAGAACTATACCTAATAATACAGCAAGTGCTAATACACTAAACGCTTCCATTATTTCTTCATTTTCTCCTAAAAGCACATACTCATATCCAACAGGTAAATCATAATCTTCAAGTGCGCTTTCAACATCCATACTTACTAAACTAGCGTTATATCCTTCTTCAAACGAAGCAGATATTGTTAATATACGAGTACCATTTTCTCTATTTATCGTTGTAAATCCTTTAATTATTTCAACTGTAGCAACATCTTTTACAAAGATTGGAACATTTGGCTCTAATAAACTGACACCAACAATAAAATTCTCAATCTGCGTTACTGAATATACAGTATCACTACTATTAGAGAATTGATCATAAACATATAAATCAAATAATTCTCCACTCATAGATAATTGTGTAACAACCTCTTCAGAAGATATTGTTCCATATACAACACCCATAACTTGAGCTGTAGTTATACCGTTTTTAATTGCTTCAGCTTTATCAACAGTAATCTTTATTTCATCAGCTTCTTTACCAACACCATTATCAATGTCCTTTAATCCTTCGATATCAGATAATAATGCTGTAATACCAATTGCTTCAGCTTTTAAAACGTCTAAATCATAACCTGATATTTGAATTTGTATACCACTACCTGTAAAGGCTTGAGACATATCTTGCGCTCCAGAGATTGAATATTCAATATCCGAGAATTCTAAATCAAGCATATCACTAATAATTCCTTGAATTTCATTTGTTTCTAAATCTCTACCATCTTTTAGTATTACATTAACTGTTGCTCCATCTGTATCAGTAACACCAAGGAACATCATTTGTCCCCCACCTAGTGTAATTCCTACAGTTTCAACATAATCATAGAGTAATATCTCATCATTTATATCATCCAACACATCAATAAAATCATCATAACTTAATGGATCAGTAACTGGATTACTAACAGTAATTGTAAGTTGTCCTTCGTCAGATTCAGGGAAGTATTCGAATCCATTTGTGATAGCTA
>DAOWHG010000011.1 GCA_030641535.1 Mycoplasmatota bacterium
AATAATGCTGGTGCTCAAATAGAAACCAACGATATTGATAAGGTTAAAGCTGAATTAATTGAATTTATTAATGAAGCTGTTCAGGAGGAAAAACCAATGAAAGTAATATTAATCAAAGATGTAAAAGGAAGAGGAAAAAAAGGTGAAGTTATCAATGTTGCTACAGGATATGGGAATTACCTATTATCTAGTAAGAACGCTATCGAAGCAACTACTGAGAACTTACAATCAATAGAAACAGAGAAGGCAAAAAAAGAAGAAAAAGAACGAAAACAACTTGAAGAAATGAAAATCTTAAAAGAAAAAATTGAGGGTATGCCTGTTAAAGTTTTCGTTAAAATTGGTGAGAACGGAAAGTTATTTGGTAAAGTTAACTCTAAGCAAATTGCTCATGAATTTAAAAAACAAAATAATATAGATATTGATAAACGCAAAATTCAATTAAAAGATGATGTTTCTGCATTAGGTAATTACAAAGTAGATGTTAAATTACATAAAAATGTTACTGCAAAAATAGAAGTATTAGTAGTAGAAGAATAGAGGGTATAATATGGAAAAAATTGCTCCGAATAATAGAGAAGCTGAACAATCAGTACTAGGAAGTGTCTTTGTTGATCCAGGAACTATTAAGATCCTAATTGACGGGTTAAATCCTGATGATTTCTTCACATACAGACATAAAGTTATTTTCACTGCTATGGTGGAATTATTTCAAGATGGAGTAGAAATAGACTATACAACTTTAACTAATGTTTTAGAAACAAAGGACTTATTAAAAGATGCTGGAGGTATTGATTATATTTTAGGTTTAATCAATTTTGTTCCATCAATCCAAAACTTAAGAAACTATATTAATATTGTTAGAGACAAATCAATGACAAGAAAAATCATGGATGCTTGTCGTACAATCATAGAAGATGGGTATACAACTGACGATGCAAAAGAATTTTCAAATAATTCTGAAAAACTAATATTTGATATTGTTAAAGATAGACGTGCAAGAGAGTTTATTCGAATTGAAAAAGTAATTGAAGAAGTTGTAACTAAAGTAGAAAAAATAGATAAAGGTAGTGGGAAACTTACAGGATTAGATACGGGATTTGATGAGCTTAATCAGTATACATTAGGATTGCAACCATCAGAACTTACAATCATCGCTGCAAGACCATCGATGGGGAAATCAGCATTTGCGCTTAACATCGCAACTAATGTTGCTAAGATGAAATCTAAACCTCATGTGGCATTCTTCTCACTAGAAATGGGTAGTGATCAGTTAGTTAGTAGAATGCTAAGTTCTGAATCAAGAATCCATAGTGATAAGATTAGAACTGGACATATATCTAGTACTGAATGGAGCCAGTTAAATGTGGCAATTGAAAGCCTTTCAAGATTGAATATTTTGTTTGATGATGCTGGGACTGTTAAGATTACAGAAGTTAGACAAAAATGTCGTAAACTTGTCCAAGAAGGTAGACTTGATTTAGTAATAATTGATTACCTTCAATTATTAAGTGGATCAAATCCTGGAATTAACCGTGTACAAGAAGTATCAGAAATTTCAAGAGTATTAAAAGAAATTGCTCGTGAACTTAAGATTCCTGTAATTGCTTTATCTCAGCTTTCTCGTCAAGTTGAAAGAAGAGATGATAGAATACCGGTAATGGCAGACCTTCGTGACTCAGGATCAATTGAGCAAGATGCTGATATTATCCTATTCTTATACCGTGATGAGTACTATAAACCAAAGACTACTACAAGACCAAATCAGGTAGATATTATAATCTCTAAGAACCGTCAGGGAGCTACAAAGCCTGAAGGATTTAGATTAATATTTAATAAACAGTGCGGATATTTCGGAAATATGGAAACTCAATATGAAAGCGCAATGGCAGATATTGATTGGAAGTAGTAAAATTAATGAAATAAATCAAACTTTGTAACCTAGGTTACAAGGTTTTTTCTTTATATTATATATAATATAAACGGCTAGGAGTGATACTATGAACTATATATTTCCCAAACTAAAAAAAGACTTTAAGAACGATGATTCTATTAGCAACAAAATATATCAGCTAATTGACAAATTAACTGAAGAAACCATTCTCGAAAGAGATGAATTTTTGTATATTCTAGATAACATTACAAAGAAAGAAATGCCTTATTTAAACGACTCTGCCTATAATGTTAAATATAAATTTTATCAAAACAGAGTTTATTTAAGAGGATTAATCGAAATCTCTAACTATTGTAAAATGGGATGTAAATACTGTGGAATAAATTATAAAGTAAAAACAATTGAAAGGTATCGTCTTTCAATTGATGAAATATTAGAATGTTGTAAATTAGGATATGATTTAGGATATCGTACGTTTGTTATTCAAAGTGGAGAAGATTCTTTTTATACAGATAATCTATTAGTAGACATGTTAAAGAGAATAAAGAAAGAAATGCCTGATGTCCGTGTTACATTATCACTTGGGGAACGTTCAAAAGAATCTTATCAAGCGTTGTTTGACGCTGGAACTGATAGGTATTTATTAAGGCATGAAACTGCCTCGAGAAGATTGTATGAATACTTACATGCAAGCTTTATGAGTTTTGATAATCGTAGAGAGTGTTTGAGTAATTTGAAGGAAATCGGATTTCAAGTTGGAGCTGGATTTATGGTAGGTTCACCTACCCAAACTAATGAAGACTTAGTTGAAGATTTATTTTACTTAAAAGAACTAGGACCACACATGGTTGGAATTGGACCGTATCTATGTCATGAAGATACTGAATTAAAAGGTAACGAGAGCGGAACATTACCAGAATCATTGATCATGGTTGCTTTGGTGAGATTATTATTACCTAAAGTTCTTTTGCCAGCAACTACTGCTTTAGGTAGTTTACATACTATCGGAAGAGAAAAAGCTTTGAAAATAGGAGCTAATGTAATGATGCCAAATATTAGTCCTACGGAAAATAGAGCACTATACGAAATATATCAAAATAAGATTTGTACAACCGATACTTCTAATCAATGTAGAAATTGTATTGAGGGAAGAATTGTTGGTGTTGGACATGAAATAGATTTAGGAGTAGGCGATCATATCGACTTAGAAAGGGTGACAGAAAATGATTGATAAAGATTATATACATAATATATTACAAGCTGGGAAAAACCCATCTATGGAAGAAATAAGAGAAATACTAGAAAAGTCTAAAAAAAGACAGAAATTAAGTCATCATGAAGTAGCTGTCTTATTAAATGCACATGAAAAAGATCAAATAGAAGAGATCTATAATATCGCAGGACAATTGAAAGATGAAATTTACGGACAAAGAGTAGTAATTTTTGCACCATTATATATTTCAAATTTCTGTGTTAATAACTGTAAATACTGCGGATATAAAAGAGATAATGTATTTCCAAGATTAAAACTAACTCAAGAAGAAATAAAACATCAAGCTATTAATTTAGAGAAACTTGGACATAAACGTTTAGCTTTAGAAGTAGGAGAATCTCCAAAAGAAACTCCTATTGATTATGTAGTTGAATCTATAAAAACAATTTACGACAATAGTTCAATTAGAAGAATTAATGTGAATATTGCAGCTACAACAGTTGAAGAATATAAAAAACTTCACGATATAGGAATTGGGACATATATTTTATTCCAAGAAACGTATGATAGACCAACTTTTGAAAAGGTTCATCCTAAAAGCTTAAAAGGAAACTATGATTATCATTTAAGCGCATTTGATAGAGCTTTTGAAGCTGGAATAGAAGATTTAGGAGCTGGAGTTTTATTTGGATTATACAAATATAAAAATGAGGTTTTAGGATTAATTATCCATAACGAATATTTAGAAGAAAAATATGGAGTAGGATTCCATACAATAAGTGTACCTCGTTTGAAAAAAGCTAAGGGAATGGATTTAGAAGAATTTCCACATATAATTACTGATGAACAGTTTAAAAGACTTGTTACGATATTAAGACTAGCTGTACCATATGTTGGAATAATTTTATCTACAAGAGAATCAAAAGAAATAAGACAAGAATTGATTGATCATGGAGTATCACAAATTAGTGCTGGAAGTAAAACTGATGTTGGTGGATATCATGATGAAGATGAAGAAGATATGGCACCAGATCAATTTGAATTATCAGATGAAAGAAGTGTAATGGAAATTATGGAGGATTTAATCAATAATGACTATATTCCATCATACTGCACGGCGTGTTACCGTAAAGGACGTGTCGGAGATAGATTTATGTCACTTGCAAAAGCAGGAACTATCGGGTTAATTTGTGAACCAAATGCCATTATGACATTAACTGAATATCTAATGGATTATGCAGATGCTGCTTTAAGAGAAAAGGGACTTATATTTGTAGCTGATCATGCTGAAAGAATTAAAGATCAAAGAGTAAAGAAAAAACTCAAAGAAAATATTGATAGAATAATTAATGGAGAACGAGATTTATTCTTCTAAAGGAGGAGTTAAATGTGAGAGTTGAAACTGATTATTTAGGTGAAGTAAAATTAGAAGACAATGTTTATTATGGAATATCTACTTACAGAGCACTTGATAATTTTAATGTTAGTGATGAAAGAGTTAACATTAAAATTGTATATGAACTTGTAAATATAAAAAAACAAGCAGCTATTACAAAT
>DAOWHG010000016.1 GCA_030641535.1 Mycoplasmatota bacterium
ACTTCAATGCCACATGATGTTCAAGAAAAAATGTTGAAGACAATACCTGGACTTGAAAATGCAGTTATTGCAAAGTACGCTTATGCAATAGAGTATGATGCGATTGATCCAAGAACATTGTATCCTACTTTAGAAAGTAAGGAGTATAATGGTCTTTACTTTGCTGGGCAAGTGAATGGAACTAGCGGATATGAAGAAGCTGCTTGTCAGGGATTAATGGCTGCGATAAATGCTGATTTAAAACTTAAAGGGAAAGAGCCTTTAGTTTTAAAGAGAAGTGAAGCTTATATTGGAGTTTTAATTGATGATTTGGTTACTAAGGGAGTTAATGATCCATATCGTTTACTTACTTCTAGAGCTGAATATAGATTGCTTTTAAGACATGACAATGCAGATATTAGATTAAGAGATTATGGTTATTCTGTTGGATTGATAGATGATAAGAGATACTCAGATTTTTGTATCAAAAAAGAGAATATTACTGAAATCAAAGAAAAATTAAATGAAAAATATATTTATCCTAATAAGGAAAATAATGATTATTTATTAAGTATTAAGTCAACAATTTTGAAAGATAAAACAAGCATTTATTCTTTAATTAGGAGACCAGAGATAAAAATAAACAATATTGATTTTTGGATTAATATATCGAAATATAGTTTTGAAGAATTAGAACAAGTTGAAATTGATATTAAATATGAAGGTTATATAAACAAAGCTATGAAACAAGCAAGTAAGTTGCTAAAAATGGAAGATTATTTGATTCCAAAAAGTATTGATTATAACAAGGTTCATAATTTAGCACTCGAAGCCAGAGAAAAGCTAATTAAGATTAAACCTTTAACAATTGGACAAGCTTCTAGAATAAGCGGAGTTAATCCTGCTGACGTCTCAATTTTGTTAGTATATATTAAATCAAAAAAATAGTAGTCTTAATAAAGACTATTATTTTTATATTATTTCAATAAATATATATGTTATGGTAAAATATAGACTAGGTGGTAATGATGAAAGCAAAATTTCAAGAGATGTTAAAAGATTTAGATATATCTATTACAGATGAAAAATATGATAAATTTGTAATATTTTATGAATTACTAGTAGAATGGAACAAGAAGATGAATTTAACATCAATTACTAATTTTGAAGATGTTTTTATGAAGCACTTCTATGATAGTTTATGTCTTGTAAAGGGCGTTAAATTAAATAAACAGAGATTATTAGATGTAGGGAGCGGTGCGGGATTTCCAAGTATCCCTCTTAAGATTGTATATGAAGATTTGGATATAACAATTATTGATTCTCTGAATAAAAGAATAAAATTTTTAGACGCTTTAACAAAAATGTTGAACATAGATGTAAGGTTGATCCATGGGAGAGTTGAAGAGCATAAATTTAGAAATCATTATGACATAGTTACTGCAAGAGCAGTATCTAAGCTACAAGTTCTTACTGAATTATGTCTTCCATTTACAAAAGTAGGTGGAAAATTTGTCGCTTTTAAAGGTCCAAAACATATTGAAGAATTAGAAAATAGCAAGAATGCTATTGAGCTACTTGGTGGTAAATATAATAAGACGATTATGTATGATGTTGATAATCAGAGTAGAGCATTAATTATTATTGACAAAATTGAAAGTACAGATAAACAATATCCTCGTGTTTATAGTAAAATAAAGAGTACGCCATTATAGGGGTGGTTATATGAAACAAGAGACAGACAAGTATCAATTTCCACAATTAGAGATTTACAAAGAATCGTTAGAACTTGCACATTTAAAAAGAAAGACAATTATTTTTAATTCATTTGTCTTTGTTTTAGCTGGAATTGTTCTATATTATTTATTGCAACTTGATGCAGGGTTAGATACAATAATTTCAACGATGATTATGTTCGTTGTTTTGCTTGTTATAAACTTGGCTTTTTATTCGTATGATCAAGACCACTACAACAATTTAAAGATTGTTATGTATATAAGTACCCTAGGGGTTTATATCATAGCGATATCTTTAATATTTAGGTTTCCAACTCCAAGCATGTTTACTGCATTATTCTTAACTTATGCAATAACTTCTATATATCAAGACTACAAAGCTATGATTTTAAGTAATTCTGCATTATTTATAGCTGGATCGCTATTAATTGTAAGGTTCCCTACTATTTTTGAAATTGTTGGGACAAGCGATTCTCAAACATTCTTCATATTAGTATTTTTGATTGTTTTTGTTATTCTTCTATCATTATCTTCATATATATTGATTAAGAGAAAAACATTTTTTTATAACCAATTAGCTCAAATAAAAGAATCAGAAATTAGAAATATAGAGTTATTACTTGAAATTGAAAAAATTAAGACTGGAAAACATTTAGATTCTGAGAAGTATTATGAATCGCTAAAGATTTTTTCAAAAGAGCTTTCTAAGAAAATTGGAATAGAAAATGTATTTGATCGCAAGATTGAATTATTGAAGGATATAAAAACATTAGATATAGCTGATGTTCTAATCAAATACACAGAATATACTTTAGATGAAATAAATGAAATAAGATATATGGAGTTAGAAGTTCAAAAAAAGATGAGTATGATTGGAATTAAGGCAAGTAAATCTTATGGAATTGAAGTATCAAGGAAAGAAATTTTTTCAGAATCTCAATTTAAATCATTTAGACATTTTGGTGATGCAAATTATGTGAAGATTGTTTCTTTTGTTGTATTTTATACATTATTAAAATTAGATAAACCTTATTTGCTTGAATTAGAGGAATCAAAAGTTAAAGACATATTATTAAATTCTGAATATTTTTATCGAGTTGATCGTGAAATTATAAATATTTATCTTGATAATAATGAAGTTTTCGATACTATTGTAAAAGATCATATGAAAGGGGTGCGATAGTATGAAGATGATTATTAATAGAATTTTAAATAGTGAATTCTTAACTTTTAATGAAGTTTTAAGACTAAAAGTTGCAATTGTAACAATTTTCTTATTTATATTTGTTTTCCTCAGTATTCCACTATCAAGCTTCAATAATTTTACTTTAGACATTAATATATTTGTTCCGCTTGGATTTTCCTTATTGTTGATTTTTACATTACTTTTAATGCTATTTAACCTAAATAGATGGGCAATGCATTTTAGTATATATACAATTATTGGGCTTACAATATATTATGTAGGTGGATCAAATTTATTTTACGGATACATATTATTTTTTGTTACATTAACTGTAATTATATTTTATCAAGATATAATAACTTATTTACTTTATGGAGGAGCTATTACAGTATATGGAGTAATTTATATTGTTCAAAAAGGACAATCTATTGTAGGGGTAAATTCTAGTGGTCCTGAAGTATCTTCATTAACTTATCAAATAATTCTTATAGGATTTTATGTAGTGTTCTTAATTCAATTTATTATTTCGGATAATATTTATGAGAAGATGAATAATGAATGGGTAAGGATGAATAAGGTATTAGAAAAATATCAAGATTTTAGTTTAGAATATCTTAAGGAAATAACAGAAGAACAAGGAAAAGAATTGCTGTACAAAGACGTTAAGTTCCAACAAACTATTAGTGAATTGTCAATCTTTATTAATGAGTTTTTTGAGGAAAAAGGAGAGAATATTGCTGAATTTGTTGAGTTTTATTTCTTCCTTCATGATCAAAATATTGAAGAAATAATCGAAGATAAAAATGTATCTGTTATGACTAGAAAGTATGCAAAAGAGTTCCGGAAATATTTAATGGATGACAGAAGTGAATTAGTTTCTATATTGTTCAATTTTTCTACTTTATTTAAAGGAGATTCTGGGTATGATGAGAAACGATATGAATATAGCTTAGATAAATTATTTACTAATAAAATTGATAAATTATTATCACTAGCTATTTTATACAAGTATTTAAAAACTGAAATTACACAATATGATAAATGGGGTAAAATCGAAAGGATTTTAACTCATGAGGAAGTGACAGAGCTTTTTGTTTCAAAAGAATTTAGAGAGTTCATTTCCTTCGAGCAAGTTAATTTTTATCTAGATAATCAAGAGCTATTCGAGAAATATTTGTAAAATTGTTATCCACAATTTCTGTGGATAACTTTTACTGTCAAACTATTTAAATTAGCCATTTACTGTGATAAAATAAGTATGCATTTCATATAAACTGAAAAATGAATCTAGAGGTGTGAAACATGGGGAAAATATTATCTATAAGTAATCAAAAAGGTGGGGTAGGAAAAACTACTACCAGCGTGAATCTTGCGAGTTCGCTTTCTTATTTAGGTAAGAAAGTGTTATTAGTTGATGTTGATCATCAAGCAAACGCTACAACATATATGGGAATTAATCGGGCAAATTTAGTTTATACTGTTGCTGATATTTTTAATGAGACAGCAAATATAAGAGATATTATTAAAAAGGTAGAGAGTGTAAATGTTGATATTATTCCAGCTCGTTATGAGTTAGGAAATATTGAGAGTTACTTAGTTTCTCATGACAATAAAGATTTTATATTATCAAACGCTTTAGAAGAGATTAGAGAAGAATACGATTTTATTCTTATTGATTGTCCTCCTTCATTGGGAATAGTAACAATTAATGCTTTAACTGCATCTGATAGTGTACTGATTCCAGTGCAATGTGAGTTCTTGGCTTTGGATGGATTAACTCAGTTGTTGAATACAATTCGTATGATTCAAAACAAGCAAAAACATAATCGTAAAACATTGACTATTGAGGGCGTGTTATTAACTATGTTAGATACAAGAAGTAATATCGGATATGAAGTTATTAACGAAGTGAAAACCTATTTTAAAGAAAAAGTATTTAAAACAATCATTCCAAGAAATGTAAAATGTTCTGCTGCTCCAAGTTATGGATTACCTGTTACTGAGTTCTCTCCAAGATCAAAAGGATCATTAAGCTATCAAAATTTAGCTAGGGAAATGGTTGAGCTAAGTGAGTGACACAAGATTAGGAAGAAAATTCAGTGATTTAATGGAAGAGAACAAAATTGATTTTAAAGAGAATGAAGAAGTTATGGAAATTGAGATACATTTAATTAAGCCAAATCCAGATCAGCCAAGAAGTATCTTTGATGAGAAAAAATTAATTGAACTTGCAAATTCAATTAAATCACATGGAATATTCCAACCTATAATATTAAAACCATCTGGAAAAGGATATACACTTGTTGCTGGTGAAAGAAGAGTTAAAGCAGCTAAAATGGCTGGGCTTTATAAAATACCTTCAATAATTAGAGATTATAATTCTATATACCTTTCTGAGTTAGCAATATTAGAAAATCTTCAAAGAGAAGATTTAACTCCAATGGAAGAAGCTATAGCTTTTCAAAAAGCTATTTTTAACTTAAAATACACTCACGAGGAGTTAGGTAGAAAAATCGGAAAAAGTAGGGTTTACGTTACAAATATTATTGGATTGTTAAATTTACCTGCAAGTGTAATTAATGATGTCAATTTAGGTAATATTACCATGGGGCATGCAAGAGCATTGAGTAAGTTAAAAGATCAAAATTTGTGTGTAACATTACGAGATCGTATTATTAGAGAAAACCTAACTGTTAGAGATATAGAAGGAATAATTAGAAATTTAGCTAAGAAAAGAGAACATCCTATTGTATCAAATGATGATCTACAGAAAGCTGAGAAGAAACTGTTTAATAAAATAGATCCTGGAATCAATTATAGATTTAGAAAAAACAATGTTACATTTACTTTTTCTAGTCCAGAAGAATTAGATAAACTAATTAATTTTTTAACTAGGGAGGAATAAAATATGGTTGGAATTAAAGAATCTTTATATGTATGGTTAGACTCGAAATTACCTGAGATATACGCAAATTTAATAGTCATAGTAATTGCTGTAGCTGTTTGGATTTTAATTGGTATTGTAGCTAACCTCGTAGTTAAACACATATTATTTAAAGTCTTAAAATTGAAAAGAAAAGGTCCAAGAGCAGCTACAATTGGGAAACTAACGTCTAATATAAGTAAATATTTTATCTGGTTTATCATTGGTATGGTAATCTTAGGAGAATTGAATATTGATGTTACTCCTTTTATAGCAAGTGCTGGAGTTATTGGTCTTGCAATTGGTTTTGGAGCGCAAGAAATTGTTAAAGATTTTATAAGCGGATTTTTCATTATATTTGAAGAATCATTTAACATTGATGATGTCGTTGAGATTGATGGATTTAAAGGAAGTGTACTTTCTTTAGGTCTTAGAACAACTAGAATTATGAATTGGAAAGGCGAAATAAAAATTCTTAATAATGGTGATATCAGAAGCGTTATTAATTTCTCAAAATCTGACAGTATTGCTATTGTATTATTCGGGGTATCTTACGATACTGATTTATTGAAACTACAAGAATTAATGAAAGTATTTGTGCAAGATACTTATCAAAAGTATGATGCAATTATTGAAACACCTTCTTTTTCAGGAATTACAGAATTAGCCGATTCTAGTATTAATATGAGATTAGTTGCTAAGACTGAGTCTTTAGGGCACTATCAAGTTGAAAGAGATATTAGAAGAGATTTAGTTATATTTTTAAATGAAAATGAAATAGAAATTCCATTTCCTCAATTGGTTATTCATAATGATAAAAATTAATTTAGGAGATATCCTCGTACTTAAAAAAGGCCACCCTTGTGGTGAAAACAAATGGGAAGTCATTAGAATTGGTGCAGATGTTAAACTAAAGTGTTTAGGATGTGACAGAGTTGTAATGATTGATCGTCCCACTCTAACTAAGAGAATAAAAAAAGTAATTAATCTAGAGGATTAATTACTTTTTAATTTGGAATGAGAATGAAACTCCATTTTCAATATTTTTTGCTATACATTTTGAATTATATTGAGAAAGTGTTTGCTGAACAATATATAATCCTAATCCAGTACTTCCTTCTGCTCTACTACGTGATTTATCAATTCTATAAAATGCATCAAAGAGTTTATCTAATTTGTCATCTTCAATGGTTGTACCATAATTAATTATTTCGAATTTAATATATAAATCTATATTAGTAACTTTAATATCGATCTTGTTTCCTTTTGGAGTATATTTTAGAGCATTAGTAAATAAATTATTGATTATTAATTCCATTTTTAATTGATCAGCTACAATTATTGCGTCTTCAAGATCAAGATTTACTTCGATACTTGCATTCTTGCAAAGCATTCTCAGTGATTCTTCTGTATTTGAAACTATAGATGCAATATTTATCTCTTGCCAATTATTTGAGTAATCAGGGTTATCCAAATTATATACGGTTATCATGTTGTTAATTAATTTGTTTGTGCGTTGAACCTCTTTTTGAATTACCGCTAAAGAGTTTGCTCGTTCTTCTTCAGTTTCAAATATATTTTTTTCTATGGCTTCTGCAGAGGCTTGAATTACTGCTAAAGGTGTTTTTAGCTCATGGCTCATGCCACTAACGAAATCTCGCCTTGTATTTTCGTTTTTATTCTCTCTGTCTAAACTATCTGACAGTTGCTTATTTTGCTCATTAAGTCTTTCTAAAGTTGTTTTTAAGTTTAGACTAAGTGTATTGATATTTGTTGCTAATTCAGAAAATTCATCTTGAGTATTTATTTCAATTAATGGACTATCGAAATTCAAATTTGAAATTTCTTTAGTTGCCTTATTGATAAAAACTAGAGGCTTAGAAAATTGTTTTGAATATATAAATGAGAATATAACTAATAGAGCAAAAACAATTGAGAAAATATAAATATTTACTAATTGTACTGCATCGACAATATCATCGATGTGCCCCATTGGATACACACTAATTAAAACATAAGATTCGTTACCAATTGTAGTGTTTGCTACGAAAACTAAATTAGTTAGGTCTGATTCGTCATTTGAGGTGTAATAATAGAATCCACCATCAAAAATAGTGAGAGAATCATAATTTTCAGTAAATATATTTAGTATCTCATTTGAGATAATTGGATTAATAGGATTCTCTTGAATTACATCGCTATTTGATATATTTGAGATCACTCCAGAAATTGGTATTCTAGTACTTGTATCAAGTCCTGATATTAAATCGGCATATATTGGATCGATAGTATTCATTTTGGCGCGGATAATCATACTCCCGTTAACTCTTAAAGGAGAAGGAACATAGTTTCCGCTTTCTTCATGAAAATACAGAGAAGCGATTATTTCATCGCCTTCGTGGTATTCCTCATTTATTAAATTTGGAACAAATATTGTATATATTACTAATTGATACTCTACATCTATTTTGATTAAACTAAGTTGTGATACATTTTGAAATTGTTCATTTGTAATAAATAAAGAGGTTGTTTGAGTTTCTTGGGAAAAATCTACAATTTTATCTGGTATATTAGAAACTTCAATTGTATCGATAAAGTATGATATTTCATCTTTGGTACTATTTATTGTTCTTGAAGTATAGAATGTTCTAAATATTATCCCTTGAAATAAGAAGAGAAGAATAAATGCTATGAGATAGAGAACCATTAAGCTGAAGAATAATTTTTTTATGAAGCTATTTTTAATATTAAGTTTCATTGTCAAATTTATACCCGACTCCAAAAACAGTCTGAATATACTTTCCGGAATCTCCAAGTTTCCTTCTAAGTACCTTAATATTCGTGTCTACAACTCTTTCTTCTACATAAACATCTAAACCCCATACTTCATCTAACATTGTGACTCTGTCCAATACAATGCCCTTATTCTTGATTAAAAAAATCAACAAGTCGAACTCTGTCTTGGAAAGATGAATAATTTCATTAGATACTTTGACGACTCTAGAGTCAATATTGATATTTAGAATTCCCAAATCAATTATATTTTTACTTAATAAGGATGTTGATGCATGGTATCTCTTTAAAACTGAATTAGTTTTTGCGATTAGAACAGCGGGAGAAAAAGGTTTAGTAACATAATCATCTATATCAAGATTGAATCCGAAAAGTTGATCTCTCTCACTATCCAAAGCTGTCATCATAATAATTGGGACATCACTATTTTGTCTAATGCTCTTCACCACATCCCAACCATTGATATTTGGCATCATAACATCACAGCAAATTATATCTACATTGTTAAGACGGAACTTCTCTAACCCTTGAAGTCCATCAGACGCAGTTATAACTTTAAAGTTGTTTTTTCTAAAATATGCTGCGACTATATTTTGAAGACTTAGTTCATCCTCAATGATTAATACTGTATATGACATGATACCACCTCTTTAACTATAATATATCATAATAGTTTATTTAAATCTCAAATTTTCACAAAACCTTCACATCAGAAGTCTTTTAGGATATTAAAATTAAGTATAATTGGTGAAAAAACTACTTGTATTTGTGATACAATAGAAAAAAGAGGTGTGTTTATGAAAGATATAATTGATGAAATAATCGATTTTAGAGATAAAAGAGGCTGGAAAACAGGCGATAAACCTGAAAATTTAGCAAAATCTATAATAATTGAAGCTGCAGAGTTATTAGAAAATTATCAATGGGGGCAAGAATTTGCCGATTTAGAAAATGTTAAAGAAGAAATTGCAGACGTCTTAATTTACTCAATTGCATTTGCATATGATCAAGGGTTTGATATAGAGGAAATTATTAGAGAAAAACTTAAAAAGAATTCAATAAAATATCCTGTAAAAAAATAACTTGATTTTTATATTCAATTAGTATAAAATATAATTTGCGTGTTTGGAGGGGTAGCGAAGAGGCTAAACGCGACAGACTGTAACTCTGTTCCTTAGGGTTCGGCGGTTCGAATCCGTCCCCCTCCACCATATTTTGGGCTATGGCCAAGTGGTTAAGGCACCGGACTTTGACTCCGGGATCGATAGTTCGACTCTATCTA
>DAOWHG010000092.1 GCA_030641535.1 Mycoplasmatota bacterium
ATCAGTTCTCTGCTGTTAAATGGTTTTGATATATAATCTACTCCTCCGACATTGAATCCCTTCACAATATCTTCTGTGCTTGTTTTTGCAGTGAGAAAAATAATCGGAATATGCTGTGTTTTTATGTCTTTTTTCAGTGGTTCTAATAAAATCACTGTAATCAATTTCTAATAAACTCCATAAGTCTTTTGTGTTGTTTGCTAAATAATCCACAAGTTCTTGAGGTGTTTTATTAAATTCTTTGGCAACTGTTTCTACTTTCTGCCCGTGTTCGTCCATACCTGTTAAGTATCTAGTATCGTATCCTTTTAAGGCTTTATAACGACTTATTGTATCACAAAGAACAGTAGTATAAGAGTTACCTATATGTAACTTACCACTCGAATAATAAATGGGTGTTGTAATGTAGAAAGTTTTTTTCATTTTACCACTCCTTAAATAACAATAGTATTATATATCATCCTACTTTTAAACTAAAGTTTTTTCTATATATAATATATATCTATTATTTGTGATATTCCATGTAAACATCATTTTTAGGAATATTACGATTTTTCGCAACTTGTTTAATTGCTTCTTTGGATGCTAATCCCGATTCAATTAAACTATTTACTTCTTCTAAGATAGATAAATCAGATTCAATTACTTGATCTGTCTTACCATGTAAGATAAGAACTATTTCACCTTTTAATTCTGTGATTTCTTGTAAGGATAAAGTATTTCCTCTAATAATTTCTTCATATTTTTTTGTTAATTCACGTGCAATTACTAGATCTCTTTCACCGAATACTTCATACATATTCTTAATTGTTTTATGGAATCTATGAGGTGATTCATAAAAGATAATTGTCTCTTTATAATTAACTAATTTTTCTAATTCCTTTTTTCTTTTTCCTTCTTTGCTGTCTAAGAACCCATAAAAGAAAAATGGATGAGGAGGAATACCAGAAACTACTAAAGCGCTTAATAAAGCGTTAGCTCCAGGTATTGAAACAACATTTATATCTTCTTTAATTGCTTCTCTAATTAAAAAATATCCAGGATCACTAATTAACGGATATCCAGCATCGCTTATAATCGCGATGTTTAATCCGGAAATTAAGTTCTTTACTATTTCATTTGTTTTAACTTCTTTATTATAATCATGATACGTTTTTAAGGGTTTCTTAATCTCAAAATGAGAAAGAAGTTTTCCAGATACTCTTGTATCCTCAGCATAAATCATATCAACACTTTTTAATATTTTGATAGCTCTAAAAGAGATATCTTCTAAATTACCAATTGGAGTAGCAACTAAATAGAGTGTTGGATTATTATTTGAAAAGCTTTTTTGTCTTTGCATAATATCACTCTTTTCCAAAATTAAATATTCTTAATACTTCTTTTGTATAAGAATCATTTTCATGAACATATAATGGTTCAAGAATTTTAAGCCCAGGTAATCCATTATTTGATGCATCTAAAAGTACCATATTAGATTCTTCTCCATGCTTTGGATAAACAAGTCTTAGTCTTTTCACTGAGAATTTATGTTTAGATAAAAGGTTTATTATTTCTATTAGTCTTTCAGTTCGATGAACCATTACTAAACTGCCTTTAGTTGTAAGTAATCTTTTTGCTTCTATAATTATTTCTTCAAGAGTAATAAACACTTCATGTCTAGCAATTGTTTTATAATCATGCTTATTCGTATGAGAAGATTCCTTATATTTAAAGAACGGTGGATTACATGTTACTAAATCAAATTCTGAATTTTCAAACTTTTTATGAATTCCTTTTATATCTTCATTCAATATAGTTATTTGATTTTCTAGTTTGTTTAATTTAATAGTTCTTACAGCTAAATCATAAACATCTTTTTGAATTTCAATCCCGATAATTTTTGCGTTTGTCTTCATTGATAAAAATAATGGAATAGGTGCATTTCCTGTACCTAAATCCAATATCTTTTTTGTCTTAGTCAATGGAATAACAAAATCAGCTAGAAGTGTAGAATCTAGCGAAAAGTTAAACATGTCAGGACGTTGAATTATTTTAATTCCATCATATCCTAGCAAATCATGGATTACTTCTTTTGCCATAAAAATCACCTATTCTTCAATGACAATAGATTTCTTTATATCAAATTCTTCTATTTCTTTTAAATCTTCAACATTATAAGATTTAATCCCATCTTCTTTAGTTTGAACTCTTACAGATCTATCAATAATATTAACTGCGATAACTTTTCCTCTACCTTCATTTGTTGTAGTTACAAAAGAATGAATTTTTGGAAGTTGTTTACGGTGTTCTTTATATGTGTCATCTTCATATCTAATACAACACAAAAGTTTACCGCATAGTCCAGAAATATTAACTGGATTTAGTGATAGATTTTGATTCTTAGCCATTTTAATTGATACAGTATCAAAGTCTCCTAAAAAAGTATTACAACAAAGCAGATACCCACAAGGGCCTATTCCACCTAAAAACTTTGCCCCGTCTCTTGTTCCTACTTGACGAAGTTCAATACGCACCTTAAATTCGTTAGCTAAATCTTTAACTAACTCTCTAAAATCAACACGGCCTTCCGCATTAAAATAGATTATTAATTTAGTACGATCAAGTGTATATTCACATCCCAATAATTTCATCTCTAATTTATTATTTTTGATATGAACAGCACATTTCTCCAACGCTTTAGGTATATCTTTTTTATTTCTTTGATGTTTCAATATATCTTCTTCTGTTGCTTTTCTTATTACTGGTTTCAAAGTAGAGATTACTTCAGAATCTTCAATTGTTTTTATATTCTCAATTACTTCTCCAAGTTCAATACCTCTTACAGTTTCTACAACTACTTTTTCGTTTATTAAAACGTCAAATCCAGCAGGATCAAAGTAATACTTTTTCCCAACTGCTTTAAATCTAACGCCAACCACTGTGTTTGCCATTATGTTACCCTCTTTCTAAACTAAGCAATAAATTATCATATGCCAGCCTTTCATTAATATAGGAATTGAGTCGTGCTTTTAAACTCAACATTTTTTCTAATTCTTCTATCAGTCTGTTTTTAGTTTTATCCATTGCAATAGCACTTATAGTATCCATTTCATCTCTGAATACAATGTTAGATAAATCGTTGATTTTATAGTTAATAATATCTTTTTGATAGATTACCAATAAAGATAAAAATAGATTACTCAATAACTTGTCTTGATATATTATACTACTATTCTCTTCAAAGTAAATGATTATTGATTCTTCCAAAGAAGCAATAATATTAAATAAATCTTTTGTTAAATCAAGAATTTCTAAAAAATACTCATTATTTGCGGTATCAACTGCTTCTGTGATCGAGTTTGTTAAATTCGATACAATTCTAGCAGTTGTAAGTGGATAACCTGATTCTACTAAATCTTCTTCTACAATTTTCTTATTTAATGAGGAAAATTGAACAACTTGAGATCTAGATATTATTGTTGGTAATATCTTATTAATATTTGCAGATGTCAATATTGCGTA